>JAFTRB010000057.1 GCA_017462445.1 Clostridia bacterium | reverse complement strand
GATACCGTCCTTTGCAAAGTCGGAGCCGACAACGGACATCGAATAAGGAATTACATACATAGGCTTGCCGCTGTAACTACCGGCATAGAGCTTGGATAGGGTTGCGTAGCACTCCTGGGGATCCATCCAGTTGTTGATGTTACCCGCATCCTCCTTCTTGGAGGTACAGATAAAGGTTCTGTTCTCCACTCTTGCAACGTCATTGATTGCGGTTCTGTGGAGGTAGCAGCCGGGAAGCACATCCTGGTTGAGCTTAATCATCTCACCGCTTGCGCAAGCCTGGGCGCGGAGAGCCTCGGTCTGCTCGGGGGTGCCATCGATGAGGATAATCTCAGAGGGCTTAACCATAGCAGCCATCTCTGCAATCCACTCGTTGACAAACTTGTTGCTTGTAACATTAGTGTTCATAGTTTATCTCCTTATAAATAATTAACAATATAGGTGCGCAGGAAAATTGACCATTTTCCCACATATAAATTATAACATATCACTTTTGTTTTTGCAACCGATAAATCAAATATTTTTTATTCTTTTATGTTATTTTTTTGTTAATAAAACCTATCAACAGAAATAACGCTCTCTTTTTGTCGAGAAGCGGTAGCTTTTGACGCATATGTTGCATAATTGGTAAATTTTACCATTTATTCGTTATTATCTTTGTCAATTTTTTCGCCACATTCCCCCTTGATTTTTTGTCCCCGCTTGTGGTAAAATGTTGTTACACTTGAAAATTACCATATTTTTCCAGTTAAAACAAAAAAAGGAGTAAAAAACAATGGAAAACAAAGCAAAAATCCTGATTTGCGTTGAAAATGCCGAGGAAAGGAGGCGGATTACCGAGGGTCTTTCCAAAAGCGGTTACAGGTACATAACCGAGGTCTCTGACGGTGACAAGGCTGTGTCCCGACTCGCCGAGGGTGGCTATTCGTTGGTCATTTGCGATCTTTGGCTCTCCGGATATGACGGAATTGGCGTATTGAAGAAATGCGCTACTCTTTCCAAGAGTCAAAAGCCTTCCTTTATATTATTATCCCCCATTAATAAATCCGGAATTTTGGTCGAGGCAAGCGAGGCGGGAGCTGACATCTGCCTTATCAAGCCCTTTGACATCAGCACACTCGTTCTTCACGCAGAGTCGCTGCTTCGCATTCGTGGCGAAGGAATGACGGACGGAAGGGATATAGAGGCGCAGGTAACAAAGATCATTCACCAGATCGGCGTTCCCGCACACATAAAGGGATATCAATACCTCCGCTATGCAATTATGCTGACCGTTGAGGACGCAGATATCATCAATGCCGTGACCAAGGTCCTATATCCCACCGTTGCGCAGAAGTATGGGACAACCACCTCCAGAGTTGAGAGAGCGATACGGCACGCAATCGAGGTTGCCTGGGACAGAGGTGACATCGATGTGCTGAACTCATATTTTGGCTATACAATACAAAACAGCCGTGGCAAGCCCACAAACTCAGAGTTCATCGCTATGATAGCCGACAATCTCCGTTTGAAGTACAAGTACACGACTGTTTAACAGAATATTCAATTATTTAATGCTACGCTACGGATGCCGCAAATCTGTGACCCGCGCAATTGAAGGAAACACTCACCCTTCCGCTCTCCGAAATGGACAGCGCCTTGTCATCTATAACAACTGTGAATGCCGCGTTGTGGTCCTCCGCGCGAGCAGGCTTGCCAAGGGGCAGATAGAGATAGTCTCCCTCCCCCGCCTTTATTGTACCAAGGTTGATAAACTCCTTATCAGCCTTGCCATCGAGTGTAAAGCCGTGAAGGTATACATCAACCGCCTTACCCGAGCCGTTTCCTGCCCAAAGCTCCAGATATGCAACTCCGTCGGTATCGCAAAGAAGAGTATTAAGCTCTACCTTGTATTCACCTGTTGCTATAAGCGCCCTTGAAATATCCTGGCTCTCGTAGCTTATCTTGATTCCGCCGGGAGTAACGATGCTAACCTTCGAGAGCCTGTCGGCATAGCCGAGCGCATCCGCCCAAAGCTCAACGCATTCAGCGGTCCTATCCGGAGAAAAGCCAAGCTCATTCTCCATTCTCTGGCAATAGTAGGATACGGAAATCTCCGCAGGAGCTGTATCTCGCATCTCATCTACAAAGCCATACTGCAAAAGAGCGATAATTATAGTATTATGCGCTTTATCGCCGGGGTTCAGATCGTTTAAGAAGCCGCGAAGCCTGTCAGCGCTGTGTTTTTTTGCAAGCTCGGGGTATTGTTTTAGTAAATCTTTAAGGTCGAACATAATAATCCTCGTCAAAAGTTATTTGTAAAAATCATACTCCACCAAGGAACCGTCTTCCCTCCATCGCTCGGGAAAGCGTTACCTCGTCGGCATACTCGATATCAGCTCCAACAGGTATACCGTAGGCAAGGCGACTGACCTTGACACCCGTATCCTCCAGAACACGCGCGATGTAGAGAGCGGTTGCATCCCCCTTTGGAGTAGGGTTGGTGGCTATTATTACCTCCTCCACATTCTCACTCTGCACCCTCTCAAGAAGATGACCGACGGTGAGATCCTGAGGAGTGATGTTATCAAGAGGAGAAAGCGCTCCGCCCAGGACATGATACACACCTTTGTAGCCTCTTACGCGCTCCATTGTTATAACCGCCTTGGCATCCTCAACAACGCAAATAATCCCCTTTTCCCGATCGGGTGAATTGCATATTTCACATCCCTCGGGGCTTGCCGCAAGCCCGTGGCATATCGGGCAATGATGCACATCGCGACGGATACCTATTATAGCGTCGGCAAAGCGCGCCGCGTCCTCATCCGTAAGATTAAGAAGAGAGAAGGCGTAACGCGCGGCAGTCTTGGAGCCAACGCCCGGAATTCTTCTGAATTCGTCTATAAGCCGCTGAATCGGCGCAATGTATTCCGCCATATCAGAAGAGCCCCGGCATTCCGCCGATACCCATGCTGCCGGTAATCCTGGACATCTCGCTCTGGGACTCGGCCTCTATCTTACCAATTACCTCGTTTACCGCAGCAACGATAAGGTCCTCGAGAGTCTCGATATCGTCGGGGTCAACTACCTCCTCTGAAATTTTAACCGAAAGAAGCTCCTTCTTACCGTTCATCTTAACAGTAAGGACACCGCCGCCTACAGCCGCCTCATACTCACGAGCCTCAAGCTCTGCCTGCTTGTTTGCCATATCCTCCTGCATTTTCTGCGCCTGCTGGAGCATTGCCTGCATATTACCCGGAACATTGCTCTTAGGAATTCTTGCTTTCATTTTTATATCCTCACATATTAATTATTTGCATTCTTGATAGCCTCTTCTATCTCGCGGGAATAATCACCGCTCATATAGGTTTCAAGAGGCACGATTATAAGCTTAATGTCGTCAACGGGAATTGCCAGCTCATCGCTAAGACAGGTGCGAACTATACCCATAGACCTTTCGTCGGTAGCCAGCCTTCCGGCAAAAACACCGCTCATTCTTATTAAAAAGCTGCCGTCCGGGCGCCTGTATGCGTCCGAAGTGGAAAGCTGTCCGGCAAGCGAGGGCTTCAGCTCTGTTATCCTCTCGATGACAGAACGCCAGGAGGAAAGAAGCTCGGTCTTCCTCTGCGATTCAGGCTCGGTCTGCTCGGCGGCGGAGGGCATTTCACCGACTGCCACAGTCGGCTCGCTCTCCCCTACCTGCACAACGATCTCCTCGGGGCTCATCACTGTTACGGACTCGGTGTGCGAGGAACCCACAGATACACCTGTCACACGAAGCATTTGCAGCTCCTTCTCCAATTCGTCAACACGGAGAGCGAGCGCCTCCGCCGTTACGGCGGTCTTAGCCTCACACATACGGGTGAGAGCTATCTCGGCGATAGAGCGCTTTGAGTTGAAGGCGCGCTGCATATCCGCCATAGCCCCCTCCAGCAGGGAGACATGATAGGAAAGCCTGTTGGTTGTAAACTCCTGTGCTATGGGGCGAATCGCCTCCATCTCCAGGTCGGTAAGGTCAAGGTACTCCTTAGCCCTATCCGTATTTTTGATAACCATAATATCACGGTAGCAATCGATAATCTCCTGCCAGAACACGGAAAGATCTCCGCTCTTCATTACGATCTCGTTTATCGTTGAATATATGGTCGTATAGTCCTTATTCAGTATGGCGCGAATTACGCCAAGGGCGCTGTCCCTGTTTCCGCTTCCAACCGTTTCAAAAACGAGTCTGTCATCAACTCTTCTGCCCGTACTGGCGCAAAGCTCAAGAAGGCTCACCGCATCGCGCATTCCACCGCGTGATACCCTGGCAATTACACGGGCTCCGTCGGGAGTAATCTCAATTCCCTCGCTCCCGGCAATGTGCTGAAGTCGGGCAATGATGTTCTCCGAGGAAATACGGCGAAAATCAAAGCGCTGGCAACGGGAAACTATGGTAGTAGGAAGCTTGTGAAGCTCTGTGGTTGCTAATATGAATATAACATACGAGGGCGGCTCCTCAAGCGTCTTGAGCAGGGCGTTAAACGCCGAAGGGGACATCATATGAACCTCGTCAATGATATACACCCTGTATTTCAGGAGAGCGGGTGTGAAGGCAATCTCATCCTTCATATCACGGACATCGTCAACTCCGTTGTTGCTGTCGGCGTCCATTTCTATTACATCCGTATCAGTGCCCGCATCGATGGAAAGACACGCCTCGCATCGATTACAGGGATTACCTCCCCTGGGGCTAAGGCAGTTTACTGCCTTGGCAAGGATATTGGCGCAGCTGGTCTTACCTGTACCGCGAGAGCCGCAGAACAGGTATGCGTGGGAGAGGCGGCTGTTTGCTACCTCATATTTCAGTATATCGGTGACTGCGCTCTGACCGGATACATCATCAAAGTCAAAGGGTCTCCATTTTCTGTACAATGCTCTGTAATCAGACATACGCCCTCCAAGCTCGCCCGGGATAGTGGATAGTAGGATAGAAAAAAATGCGTAGTGGTATGCCAAAATCACATACACATACGCACATAACATAACAATAGCTCCGTGTGTCACAAAGAACCATACACCCCCTCGTCGAGAATGACCTTACATACGGTAACAGCCACCTCTGCTCCGGACAGGCTTCCTCGCGGCACACCCGATAAACCGCTTAATGCTGCTTGGTTCCCCACCTGACATGGTTCACAGCCTCGCGTTGCGCAAGACCCATCCTTCAACACAAAGAATGTCGGTGCAGACTACACAAAGCCAACCCTCGGAGGGGGAATGAACCCCTGCTATAGCGGATTTCAGGTACAAGGTACCGCTACCACCCCGGCTGGTATGGCTCCGTGTGACACACGGAAATATTGAACGGATATTATTTTAACATATTTAATAGTAAAATGCAAGAGTTTTTTGAGATTTTTTCAAAAAAGCAAAAAACTAGGTTACGAAGCCTCCGCTGACATTGATTACGGCGCCGGTTATAAACGACGCCTCGGGCGATGCAAGGAAGGCTACTGCCGCAGCAACCTCCTCGGGGCTACCCGTCCTGCAAAGTGGAGTTTGCAAGGAAAGATCTGCTATTGTATCGGTCGAAAGATTGGCATTCATATCTGTATCGATAACACCTGGCGCAATCGCATTAACGGTTATAAAGGATGGTCCAAGCTCCTGAGCCAATGCCTTGGTAAAGCCGACAAGCCCCGCCTTGGATGCCGAATATGCTACCTCGCAGGAGCTGCCAACAAGCCCCCAGATGGAAGAAATGTTTATTATCCTTCCCTCTTTTTTGTGGACCATATACGGAATAACCTCGCGGCTATAAAGAAATGGTGCATCAAGATTTATCGCCATCATTCTTCTCCACTCCTCAAGCGGAGTGTCCGACAGCATAGAGAAAGTTGAGACGCCTGCATTATTGACCAGGCAATCTATTGAACCAAGCTCCTCGGCGCACTGCTTTACCGCCGCTACGATCTCCTCCTCACGCTCCGAGTCGGCTCGAATGGCGAGAGCCTGACACTCCGCTGAAATAGCAAGAGCCTCGTCGCGGCTGCTTTTGTATGTGAATGCAACGGCCCAGCCATCGCTTGACAGTCGGCGTACGATTGCCGCGCCAATTCCACGAGAGCCTCCCGTAACCAATGCTACCCTTTTTTCTGACATATCGCGCTCCTTGAAAGTATATGTTTTAGTATACATAATTATGCGCTTTTAGTCAATATAAAATCACAAAAAAGGACAAAATATAATGATTCTGACAATTAATGAAGCCCCCGGTATATTCAGCAGCATCTGCTCTATCCTTAATATTTTGGATATGCCAAGCTATGGAGCAGAGCCCGAAGAGGCGTTCTCGGAGAGAGGCGATATTTATCGGGCAATTATTCTGCCGGAGCCGTACAGCAGGGAGAATATCCGAGAAACCACCGACCGTCTCCGCGCGCATTTTCAGGGAGCGAAACTGTATAAAATCGGACCGCCTGACACCGAGGAGGCAATGCTCTTTGACTCGGTGCTTTATCCCTCGGGCGGACATTCTGCCGTGAGCAATATTCTTGACACCCTGCTTTCATCGAGCTTCTTTTCACCCGGTCTGCCCGATAATCTGATAGAAGCGCCAAGGCGAGGAAGCGCGAGAGTGTGCGGAATTACCCTTCCCCTGACAAAAACCGAGGGAATGCTCTTGCGCTGTCTTGCGCTCGTCTACCCTGCAAGGCTTAGTGCCGAGGAGCTTCTGAAATACTGTATGAAGCCGGGAAGTTATACCGAGGGTACGGCAATCAGAACTCACATATCGATTATTAATAAAAAAGCGCGCAGCTTAGGCTTGGACTATGTTATAATCGGCGAGGAAAGAGGCTATACCGTTAATCTCTCTTTTGACAGGAAGGTGTAATTTTATCGTTTTCTACATATAATATCCATAGGAATGGAGGTTATATGAACGGCATCTTAAAATTATTTTTAAGCTTTATCTCTCTGGTTCTGGGACTGGATCAGCCTGAGTCCTTTCCGCCACCCCTGGATAAGGAAGAGGAGGCTGGGATGTTCGAAAGATTAAGGAGCGGTGACAAGGCGGCAAGAGATATCCTGATAGAAAGAAATCTTCGGCTTGTATCACATATCATAAGGAAGTATTATTCCTCATACTCCTCGCCCGACGAGCTTTTAAGTGTCGGTTGTCTGGGGCTTATAAAGGCGGTCGACAGCTTCAAAAGCGAAAAAGGAACGCGCTTTGCAACATACGGAGCAAGATGTGTACAGAATGAAACACTGATGTATTTCCGCTCGCAGAAGAAGCTGCAGAACGAGGTATCCATCAACGATACGATAGATGTTGACAAGGATGGCAATCCGCTGACATATCTCGATATCATAAGCGTTGAGGAAAACATAGCCGAGGAGATCGAGCTTAAAGGCTTTACGGATTGTCTTTCCGATATGGTAAACAGGGTTCTTGACGAGAGGCAAAGACAGATTATTATCCTTCGCTACGGGCTTTGCGGCTATCAGCCAAGAACTCAAAAGGAGGTTGCAAGGCTGCTGGGAATATCGCGCTCATATGTTTCAAGAATCGAAAAAAGAGCGCTGGAGCTTATGCGGGAGGAATTTGGTGACAGAGTTCCCGAATTTGATGATTAGGTATAAAAGTGTAAAAGTCGGACAAAATACATAAGCATATATAATTCTACAATATTCGCTATTATTTGTTGGCAGAATTATGTTATGCGAGAAAATTACTATTATTTTCATGCCATTTCCGGCTATGAAAAAAGGACGGGTAAAAATGATAATTAATAAGATTGCCCTCGCCCTGGTCATCATCGGAGCGCTCAACTGGGGCTCCATTGGCTTATTCTCCTTTGACCTCGTTGCCTGGCTGACCGGTGGCCCTGCCTCAATCCTTGCAAGAATAATCTACACCATCGTCGCCCTCGCGGGTATCTGGTGTATTACTATGCTGTTCCACAGGGATGAGGAAACAAGCGAGTCTCACGCTTAAGGCTTGCAAAACGCCCTTTGGGGCGCGCGGAGTTGGAGCTTTCTCCTCTCCGCTTTTTCTTTTTGCCCACAGGTCAAGCTCTGCATATAATATAATAGCACCTACCTTAAAACGGGTGTTTATAAATGGAATTTGTGGTAAAAATATAAACGGACTCCCACAAATGAAAGGATGAAAAAGAAAATGAACATACGCAGAGGGGATATTTACTACGCAGATCTCAGCCCGGTTATCGGTAGCGAGCAAGGCGGCCTCCGTCCTGTCCTGATCGTGCAGAACGATGTGGGTAACAAGCACAGCCCGACCGTAATAGCTGCTGCCATAACATCGAGAATGGGTAAGGCGAGGCTCCCCACTCATATCGACCTGCCCGGGATATCTGCCGGTCTTGCAAAGGACAGCGTTGTGCTTCTTGAGCAGATAAGAACGATTGACAAGCAACGGCTGAAGGAAAAGATGGGACATCTTGACGAGGACACTATGCGAGTTATCAACGGAGCGATTTCTGTTTCGTTTGGATTGTAGAGCTTTTTTGTAGAATAACATATTTTACCCGCTCCAATCATATCATTAATCGGGTCATTGATAGCTTGGCGCGATCCGCAGGGCTATGGTGAGACCTAATGAAGAAAAAGGACTGGTAGCAAAATGAATATGTACGCACCGGAGGGGATGCTGATATCCACGCCGAGGAACTACGAATATATAAGCTCGCCCGAGGGGCTATCCCGCGCCCTTGCCAGAGGAGCGATACTCGAGGCGCAAGCTGTTCTCTGCGATCACAGAATGAATTTGCATATCGAGCTGGGCGCAAAAATCAAGGGAATCATTCCCAGAGAGGAAAGCCAATATCTCCGCGCCGATGAGGAGATAAAGGATATTGCGATTTTAACAAGGGTTGGCAAGCCTGTGTGCTTCAAGGTTATGGGCTTTGAAAACGGTAAAAATGGCGAGAGAGTGGCAATTCTCTCTCGCCGAGCCGCTCAACGGGAATGCGCGGAGGTCTATCTCTCTGCGCTTGCTCCGGGCGATATAATTCCGACAAGGATAACCCACCTTGAAAGCTTCGGCGCATTTGTTGATGTGGGCTGCGGTATTTCCTCCCTGCTGAGCATTGATTGCATATCGGTCTCCAGGATCGCTCACCCCAGCGCAAGAATGACCGTGGGCGACAGCATCTACACGGTTGTAAAGAGCATTGATGAGCGCGGTAGAATTTATGTCTCGCAAAAGGAGCTGCTTGGCTCCTGGGAGGAAAACGCCGGGCAATTCAGCGAGGGGGAACCCGTACGGGGCATTGTGAGAAGCGTTGAGAGCTATGGAATATTCGTTGAGCTGAAGCCAAATCTTGCCGGGCTGGCTGAGTACAGAGCCGATGTATATCCGGGGCAAACCTGCGCAGTTTACATAAAATCTATCATTCCCGACCGAATGAAAATAAAGCTCATTATAATAGATGCTCACGACAGCCGCGAGCAGGAATACTCCCCGCCCGAGTATTATGTGGACACCGAGAGGGTTTCACACATAGACTCCTGGCAATATTCCCCTCCGGGCTCGAGGAAGGTTATTGAAACAGTTTTCTGATTATTATAAGGCATTCAGCTTTTAGCCGGATGCCTTTTTTCTTTTTGCGTTAGGCTTTGACAAATTTCTTTTTTAATTATTGATTTTGATATACAAGTGTGGTATAATCAATTCATCTACAAATCGGGAGGCGGTATGGTACATATAGGAAACGATTGGGACAAGCTCCTCGCAGAGGAATTCGGAAAGGAATATTATCTGAAGCTTCGGGAGTTTTTGAAAACCGAATATTTTTCCAAGAGGATATATCCGCCGATGGAGGATATATTCAATGCGCTCAGATACACCTCATACGAAAATACGAGAGTTGTAATTTTGGGACAAGACCCCTATCACGGAGCGGGACAAGCCCACGGGCTGTGCTTCTCGGTTAAGGCGGGGGTTGCCTTCCCTCCTTCGCTGAAGAATATTTTCAAGGAGCTTGAAAACGATTTAGGCGTGCCTGCTCCGCCAACAGGAGAGCTGAACGGCTGGGCTAAGCAGGGTGTGTTACTGCTTAATACCACCCTGACAGTACGCGAGGGACAACCACAGAGCCATAAGGGACAGGGCTGGGAGATATTGACAGACAGGATCATCGATTTGTTGAACAAAAAGGAGTCACCCGTAGTATTTCTCCTTTGGGGAGGCAATGCGAGAGCGAAAAAAGCGCTCATAAATAATCCTCGCCACCTTGTGCTGGAGTGCGCGCATCCAAGCCCCCTCTCTGCATACTCCGGATTCTTTGGCTGCAGGCATTTTTCAAAAGCAAATCAATTCCTTGCTTCAAACGGGGCAAATGTTATAGATTGGAGCAATATCAATTAATTATTTTATTTATTTTTGACAAAATGTGTGCAAAGTATTAATTTTATATTGAATTTTGTCGATTGCTTGTAGTATAATATTTTTGTATTATATCGCTCGCGCATGGGCGAAAATGCGGTTATCTTATTTGATTGGAGTTTTCCTATGAAATTGCTTGAAGAGAGAATCTGTAGAGATGGAAGAATTCTGCCCGGTGATGTACTTAAGGTTGATAGCTTCCTTAACCATCAGATCGATGTTTCACTCATTTCCGAGTGTGGCGCCGAATGGAAGAGACTGTTTGAGGGCGAGAATATTACTCGCATTCTCACCATTGAGGCATCGGGTATCGGCATCGCTTGTGTGGCTGCGCTTCACTTTAATGTTCCAGTTGTTTTCGCGAAGAAAACAAGGAGCCTGAATCTCTCGGCAGACTGTTATACCACCAAGGTTCATTCCTACACCAAGGGGCTGACATACGATGTTATGGTATCAAAAAAATACATACAGCCCACTGACAAGGTGCTTATCATCGACGACTTTCTTGCAAACGGAAGCGCCCTCGCCGGTCTTATTGACCTGGTCGAGCAGGCAGGCGCCACCGTCGTTGGCTGCGGCATAGCTATTGAGAAGGCATACCAGGGCGGCGGAGACGAGCTTCGCGCCAAGGGATATCGCATCGAGTCGCTTGCCAAGATTGAGTCGATGAGCATTAACGAGGGCGTAAAGTTCTGCTGATTCCCTACCCCGAGATCTGCTCGGCTTACTTCGGTTATTTGAGGGCAACCTCTTTAACAATAAAATATTTTTTGGAGGAACACTAAAATGTTCAAGAAAATCCTTTCTCTGGCACTTGCTCTGGCATTGCTCGTTACCTGTGGACTTGCTCTTGCATCCTGTGGCGGTAACAACACATCTGCAATGACCGAGTCTCCCCTCCCCGCTCCCGAGATTGTTAAGGACTTCGAGATCGACGAGGACTTCAAGATTGGCTTCATCTGCCTTCACGACGAGAACTCCACCTATGACCTTAACTTCATCAATGCAGCTAAGGCATACCAGGAAGCTCTTGGCCTTAAGGATTCTCAGGTAATTATCGTTAGGAATATTCCCGAGACTTCTGCTTGCACAGATGCAGCAATCGACCTTGTTGAGCAGGGCTGTAAGGTTGTATTTGCTAACTCCTTCGGTCACGAGGACTTTGTAATCGAGGCAGCTAGACAGCACTCCAACGTTCAGTTCTGCCACGCTACCGGCTACAAGGCTGCTACCGCAGGTCTTGACAACTATCACAATGCCTTTGCTTCTATCTACGAGGGCAGATACCTTGCAGGAGTTGCTGCAGGTCTCAAGCTCAACGAGATGATCGAGGCTGGCGAGATCACCGCTGATAAGGCAAAGATGGGCTATGTAGGCGCCTTCACCTATGCAGAGGTTATTTCCGGCTACACCTCCTTCTACCTTGGCGCGAAGTCTGTTTGCCCCTCGGTTACTATGGATGTAACCTTCACCGGCTCCTGGTATGATGCAGTTGCAGAAAAGAATGCTGCAGAGGCTCTTATTCAGGGTGGCTGCGTTCTTATTTCCCAGCACGCTGACTCTATGGGCGCTCCCGGTGCTTGCGAGACTGCAGGTGTTCCCAACGTTTCCTACAATGGTTCTACCTACGAGGCATGCCCCGAAACCTTCATTGTTTCCTCTGCTATCAACTGGGCTCCCTACTACACCTACGTTACCAAGTGTGTTTCTACCGGTGTAGCTATCGATGCTAACTGGTGCGGTGGCATCAAGGAAGGCTCTGTTGTTCTTTCCGGCATCAACACAGATGCTTGCGCTGAGGGCACTGTTGATAAGATCGAGACTCTTATCGAGAACCTTAAGAACGGTTCTGTTAAGGTATTTGATTGTTCGCTCTTCACCGTTGGCGGTAAGACTCTCACCACCGAGGATGCAAACATCGAAACCGTTACTGTTGCAGGTAAGACCATTACCTACTTCAATGAGTCTGCTACTCAGTCCGCTCCCTACTTCGAGCTTCGCATCGACGGTATCAAGCTTCTCAACGAGAATTACGGCTAATAACAACTAGAATTTAACCTTCAATACAATACGGGCTTCGGCTCGTATTGTATTGTTTTGATTTTTTTGGAGGATACAGTGAACAAAGAGGTTGCGCTTGAATTAAGAAATGTAACAAAAACCTTTGGTAGAATTATCGCAAACAAGAATGTTGACTTGACTTTATACAAGGGCGAGATACTTGCGCTTCTCGGCGAGAACGGAAGCGGCAAGACCACACTAATGAATATGATTGCCGGAATATACTATCCCGACGAGGGACAGATGTTTGTCGGAGGAGAAGAAGTCTTTGTCCACTCTCCTAAGGATGCCTTCAGATACGGTATCGGTATGATACACCAGCACTTCAAGCTGGTTGATGTATTCTCTGCCAGCGAAAATATTATTCTCGGTATCGAGGATGGCAAAAAATACAACCTGGAAGAGGTGCATAAAACGGTAGGCGAGATCACCGAAAAATACGGCTTCCACCTTGATCCCAGGAAGAAAATATATGAGATGAGCGTGTCAGAAAAGCAGACTGTCGAGATTATCAAGGTTCTCTACCGTGGCGCAGATATCCTTATTCTTGACGAGCCGACCGCCGTTCTCACCCCCCAAGAGATAGAAAAGCTGTTTGCTGTATTGCGCCGTATGCGCGATGACGGCAAATCTATAATCATCATAACTCACAAAATGAACGAGGTCCTCTCGATTTCTGACCGTGTTGCGGTTGTCCGCAAGGGCGAGCATATCGCCACAGTTAACTCTGCCGAGACAAACGAGAGCGAGCTGACCGAAATGATGATCGGTAAAAAGGTTACATTGAATATAGATCGAACAGAGCCGCAGAATGTCTGCGACCGACTGATCGTTAACAATATAAGCAGTAAAAACGATGAGGGTGTTACCATCCTCGATAATATCTCCTTCACCGCTTGCGCCGGAGAAATTCTTGGCATTGCGGGCATTGCAGGCTCGGGACAGAGAGAACTGCTTGAGTCTATTGCAGGTCTTTATCACATTGACTCCGGTGAAATTATATACCACGATCCAAAGACAAATGCCCTGGAGTATCTACGCGATAAAACTCCTTTGCAGATCAGGGATTTAGGTGTACGCCTTTCCTTTGTTCCCGAGGACCGTCTTGGAATGGGACTTGTAGGAAATATGGACATCGTAGATAATATGATGCTCCGCAGCTATAAAAAGGGTCATTCCTTCTTTGTTGACAGAAAAAAGCCCCGCGATCTCGCTCTTGAAATAATTGAAAGCCTGGAGGTCGTTACGCCTGACGAGCATACCCCCGTAAGGCGTCTGTCGGGAGGAAATGTTCAGAAGGTGCTTGTTGGACGAGAGATAGCAGCATCCCCCTCGGTGCTTATGGCTGCATATCCCGTACGCGGACTTGATGTAAACTCCTCTTATACGATTTATAATCTTCTTAACGCACAGAAGGAAAACGGCGTTGCAGTAATCTTTGTTGGCGAGGATCTTGACGTTCTCATCGAGCTATGCGACCGTATTCTTGTTATCAATGCAGGTAAAATTACGGGTATCGTTGATGCAAGAACCACAGACAAGACAACTATCGGCCGTTTGATGACCAAGGACACCTCTATTGATGAGGATTCCATTACAGAAGCACCCGAGGAAGGAGGAAATGTCGATGATGAAGGACACAGCACGTATTTCGGCTAATAAAGAGCCGCTTATCCACATTACCAAGCGAGATAATCTCACCTGGAAAAACGCAATTCTTGTAAGAGTGCTTGCCATTATCTTAGCCTTTATCGTAACAGCTATTGTCATTGTTTGTATGACCGGCAAAAACCCCTTCGAGGTATTTGGCTCGATGTTTTCGGGAGCCTTTGGCTCTCCGCTTCGAATGTGGATCTTATTCAGTAACACTGCTATTCTTCTTGGTATAGCGCTCGCCTTAACTCCCGCCTTCAAAATGAAGTTCTGGAACTGTGGCGGCGAGGGACAGGTGCTTGTCGGAGCATTGGCAACCACCTGCTGTATGCTGTTCATAGGCGATTCTATCCCCCTCCCCCTTCTCTACATTGTAATGATAATCACTTCCGTAGCAGCAGGAGCTATCTGGGGAATAATCCCTTCCATATTCAAAGCTTTATGGAACACAAACGAAACGCTCTTTACTCTTATGATGAACTATATTGCCATCCAGTTGATCGTATTCTTCCTCAAGCTGTTTGGCGATAACGGCTCCGGCACGCTTTCAACCATGAAGGAGTTCGCCGTTCCGCACATCTTTGGAGATCGCTATTTCTTCAACATTTTGGTTGTGGCTATAATTTGTGCGCTTATGTACATTTATTTGCGTTACAGCAAGCACGGATATGAGATATCTGTGGTTGGAGAGAGCGAAAATACCGCAAGATATGTGGGAATAAATGTACGCAAAGTAATTATTCGTACAATGCTTGTATCCGGCGCTCTTTGCGGCGTTATCGGATTTTTGCTTGTAGCAAACGGAAGCTGTACGATCTCCTCAGACCTCGCAGGCGGTCAGGGCTTTACCGCTATCATGGTGTCTTGGCTCGCTAAGTTCAACCCCCTGTTTATGGTTTTAACCGCATTCCTGATCATATTCCTTCAAAGAGGAACCAATCAAATTGCAATAGATTTCCGTGTAGACACCTCGCTTTGTGATATTATCATCGGTATTATTCTCTTCTTCATTATCGGATGCGAGTTCTTCATCCAGTACAAGGTTCATTTCGGAGGTCCTCTGAAGCCTATCGCGGATGCAATCGGCGGCTTCTTTAACAAAATCGGCTCAATAATTAAGGGTATCTTTACCAAAAAAGAGAAAGAGGAGGTAGAGGAATAATGATGTTTATAACCTTCCTTGTGAGCGCCATAAAATTCGGAATGGTGCTTCTCCTCGGCTCTACCGGTGAGACGATTACCGAAAAGGCGGGACACCTCAACCTTGGTATCCCCGGAGTAATGTGCGTCGGCGCGGCCTGTGGCTGTGTAGCCGAGGCAATATACTTCGACATCTGCGGCGGAAAGGCCGGTATGATATATATTCTGGCAATACTTATTCCGGTTATCGCAACCGTAATCGGTGGCGCGCTTATGGGCCTCATATACAGCTTCCTTACCGTTACTCTTCACGCAAACCAAAATGTTACCGGTCTTGCTATGACGACCTTTGGCGTTGGTGTTTCTGACTATATGATTACCACGGTTCAAGGTTTTAAGTTCACCAGCGGCTCCAGGTTCTTCACCGCCTATCTGCCCTTTGCAGACAGCCTCGGGTGGTTCGGCAAGCTGTTCTTCTCCTACGGCATAATGATTTATGTTGCTCTGGCAATTGCTATTGTTACATCCTTTATACTGAACAAAACCAGAGTTGGCTTACATCTGCGCGCGGTTGGTGAAAATCCTGCAACCGCTGATGCCGCGGGTATAAACGTAACCAAGTATCGTTATCTGGCAACCTGTATCGGATGCGCAGTTGCAAGCCTTGGAGGTCTTGTATTTGTTATGGACTACCAGAACGGAAACTGGGAGTACATCATTGATGCTATTGGTTGGCTCTCGGTTGCGTTGGTTATCTTCATGGTTTGGAAGCCCAATCTTGGCATTCTCTGCTCTATTATCTTTGGAGCATTCTATGTAGCAAGCTCTTATATCCCCGGCATTTCGCTGGCTGTCAAGGAGCTATTCAAGATACTTCCCTATCTTGTTACTATTGTAGTTCTTGTAATCATCAGTATTCATAACAAGAGAGAAAATCAGCCTCCCGCAAGCCTCGGTATAAATTACTACCGCGAGGACAGATAAATAAAACCAATAAAAAACAGATTTTGCCGAAAGACAAAATCTGTTTTTTTGTTTAGAAATAAAGATTATTTGATTGCTTTTATTATGCTTGGTTATGGAAAGGAATTGGTAATTTTAATTAGCAGCATCAAGGATTGCGTTAATTCAATACCGTCAAAGCAAAGTAGATAAGAAGAAGCGCTCCGAGAGCGATACGATAGATGCCGAAGGGGACAAAATCGTGTCTTTTTACAAAGTCCATAAGGAAGCGAATTACAAGCATTGAAACCGCGAAGGATATAGCTGTTGCCACAAGTAGAACTACCCAACCGAGCGCAGGAACACTGACACCGCTTTCGATTACATAATCGAAAAAGCCGTAGCCCTTAAGGAGTGACGCACCGAGCATTGCGGGTATTCCCATAAAGAAGGAGAACTCTGCGGCTGCTGTGCGTGATATTCCCAGGGTGCGCGCGCCGAGAATGGTAGAGCCGGAGCGAGATGTTCCGGGAATGATGGCAAGCATCTGGAAAACGCCGATAAGAAGCGATTGACAGTAGCTGATATCAGAGGTATTCTCGACACGGGGCAGCTTGTCGCGCTGTGTTTTCTCTATTATGATGAACAAAATGCCGTAGACGATAAGCGCTATGGCAACCACAACAAAGTTGTATAACCAGCCGTCTATATCCTTGCCGCTGATGCTCTCTACAAGCTTATCGACAACTATTCCCACAACGGCCGCGGGAATGCTGGCTATTAGCACCTTCAGCCACAGCGCCCAGGTTTCCCTCTTCTCGTTCTGTGTTTTTGACGGGGAGAAGGGGTTGAGCCTGTTGAAGAAGATTACCACGACCGCCAAAATCGCGCCAAGCTGGATTACTACCTCGAACATACTCATATATTCCTCGGCAAAGGTGGCTCCCAGCTCGGGGGCAACATTGAGCCTGAGGAACTCATCAAGAAGGATAATGTGTCCCGTGGAGGAAACAGGAAGCCACTCTGTTATGCCCTCTACGATACCGAAGAGGATAGCCTTCAGAATTTCAAAAAACTCAAGCATATTATTCTCCTGCTCTTATAATATCGCCCTCCTTGACGGGGCGGTCAACCTTCATATAGAACTGCATATAAGGATGAGGGGTGCTTTCGATAGGATTACCCTCGGTGTCATAAAGCTCTGTTACGGAATATGCCCTACCCACGCTACCGGGTGTTAATATCTCAACAGAGTCTCCCCTTTTCATCTTGTTCCTCTGCCCACAGAGAGCAAGCCCCCGCTCCTCATCGTATGCAAGAACCATACAAAGATATGCCTTATCCTTGATATATCCTGTCGTAGATGAAAGATTGGCATCGGTGTGACTATCCGAGAAATAGTAGCCCGTGGCATAATCACGGTGGCTGACAGATTCAAGCTCGCGATACCAATCGGGATCGTAGGAATAGTTGCCGGACAGATAGCTGTCTATTGCCATTCTATAAGTGTTTGTTACAACGGCTGTGTAATAAGCCGACTTCATTCTTCCCTCAATCTTGAAGGAGGATATTCCAGCCTCGATAAGCTCCGGAATATGCTCAATTGTACAGGTATCACGGCTTGCCATAATGAAGGTCTCGCCATTATGCTCCTCAATCGGCATACGGCAGTCGGGGCGCTTTTCCTCAACAATTTCGTAGCTGTTAATCGAGAAATTCCATCTGCAGGGCTGGGCACACATTCCCCTGTTTGCATCCCTGCCTGTGATGTGTCCCGAGAGAAGACATCTGCCACTGTATGAGATGCACATTGAGCCGTGAACGAAGCATTCAAGCTCAAGCTCCTCGGGGATATTTGCGCGGATAGCCTTAATCTCCTCAAGGGTCAATTCGCGAGCGAGAACCACTCTTGAAGCGCCGAGAGAATGCCAAGCTCTGGCTGCGGCAGAGGACACTGTATTAGCCTGTGTGGATATATGAATTTCCACATTCGGGAGCATTTCACGGGCAAGCATCAAGACGCCTATATCGGCAATTATCAGGGCATCAATCTCTATTTTTCTTAAATTTTCAAAGTAATTTTTAAGCAGAGTGTATTCGTTCTCCCTGGGCATAGTATTAACCGTAAGGTAAATTTTCACTCCTCTTTGGTGCGCATATTCCACAGCCTCCGCCAGCTCCTCCAGCGAAAAATTGTCTGCAGCGGCGCGCATACCAAATATCTCACCTGCGAGATATACCGCATCGGCACCATACAAAATTGCCGATTTCATCTTCTCAAAATTGCCCGCCGGCGAGAGAAGCTCGGGCCTTTTTATCTCTTTATTCATTTCACCTTTTCCTTTTATTCTTTGGTGGGTAACATAATCATGTTAATCTCCCAGGCAGGTAGACAGCGCAGCCTGCACAGACGCATTTCGTAGCCCCCATAAGCCGAGAGTGTGTTGATAAGCTCGAAGATATCTCTTGACCTATGATAGAGCGAGACGAGCAATATCGGGTGGCATCTTTCAATGGTTTTGCGTGAGCCCAAGAGCGCCCTTGCCTCTGCCCCCTCCACATCATACTTGATGTAATCCACATCCGCTTCAAGGCTATCCAAAGTGATGGCAGGAATATTAATGCTCCTTGATTCGTGGGAGGCGGTGGCGGTGGCTGTTGAATTACGATTGCCGCTGACAGAGAAAGCAACCTCACAGGGCACATCCAGCGCGCAGGCATTTTCTGCCCTTACCGCTATTCTTCTCTCACCCTCCAGGTATTTTGCAAGCCTTTTATAATTTTTAGGGTCAGGCTCGATGGCTATTGCCCTCTCAAGCCGCGGAAAGAACTCCAATGCCTCGCGCAGAGTATCGCCGTTATACGCGCCAACATCAATTATGCTTCTGATATCCTCAAGCGGCATTAGAGAGTACATTTCCTCTTTTGTGCAATACGCCCCCTCAAGATACTTCATTTTACCGCTTATCTTATAATTAATAATAGAAGAAAACGCATTTTTGGAATCCGAGTCTGCAAGCCTGTTGTACGCCTCCAATATTTCCCCATAGTGGGTGTTGAAGAACTCACGGTCAAAGAACTCGCCCTCATCTGCCACCGGCATATCCGGAACATAGAGGTCATATTTTTCGTTCATATCCTTGAGCATTTCAAGGACCTCGGGGCGAGAGGATGCGAATGAGAGGACTATAACAAAATCCTCATACTCCTCCCTGACCTCGCTGAAGCTCTTGACTCTCATTCCGCGATAGGAATGCCCACGCACAAATCCGTCAGAGGCGAAAATGTCGCTGACGGTGATACTATATTTTTCAAATCTGGAAAAAAGCTTGTCTGCTCCGTTGCCCATTCCATACACTAATATGGGGCGAGTCTCCTCCGCCAGAGCATCCCACATATCCCGCTTTATCGGATATTCGGGGAGCGATGTGTGCAAATAAGGCATAGCGACCTCTTATCTTTTTATATATAGAATTGTACCCTATAAAAATAAAAAAGTCAAGAGCGGTGGCAGATTTCAGCTAAATACTTGAATTATTCTCCCTCCCGTGGTATAATTATCCTATAAAAGAAAGCGAGGAGAGAAAAATGGACTGCTTGTTCTGTAAAATTATAAACGGTGATATTCCATCTACCAAGGTATACGAGGATGATGTGTGCTATGCCTTTCGCGATATAGCGCCCCAGGCACCTACCCATATTCTTGTTGTACCAAAGGAGCATATCCCGTCGGTTGATGCTATTGACGGAGAAAACTGCGCTATCGTGGGACACATATTTTCGGTTATTCCGAAAATTGCCAAGGCTGATGGGCTTGAAAACGGCTATCGAGTAGTCTCCAATATAGGAGATGACGGCTGTCAGTCGGTCAAGCATCTGCACTTCCATATTCTTGGTGGAAAAAAGCTCTCGGATAATATGGCATAACAAAAGCGCTTCGGCCGGTCTGCCGAAACGCTTTTTCTTGTTAAAAGAAAAAATAAAACAACCGCCAAGCGGCGGTTGTTTTATTAAAGGATTAAACCTTCTCCTTAACCTTTGCAGCCTTACCAACTCTGGAGCGAAGGTAGTAGAGCTTAGCGCGGCGAACCTTTGCCTCGCGGAATACTACGATCTTCTCAACATTGGGGGAATGCAGGGGGAAAGTCTTCTCAACGCCTACGCCGTAGGAAACGCGTCTTACGGTGAAGGTCTCAGAAATTCCGCCGCCGTGCTTAGCGATAACGGTACCCTCGAACATCTGAGTTCTGGTCTTCTCACCCTCGGTGATACGGATGTAAACCTTAACACCGTCACCAATACCAAAGGCGGGAACCTCTGTCTTAAGCTGCTCACTTACAAAAGCCTGGATTGCTTCCATTTTATGGCCCTCCTTAAACTACGGACATTCGTGCAAGAGCGCGCAGAGGACTGTCCTGATAATACACCGATATATGCCCACAGGCCTAAACACAGTTATAGATATTCTATCACAAAGAAGATAAAAAATCAATACCTTTTTCTTATTTTTGCAAATTTGTATAAAATAATCAAAACTGTTACAGATTAATAATCAAAAATAGTTGAATATCATCTTGTTTTTCTAAATATTTTATGTTAAAATATATACTGATATATTATACACGAAGGGTGGTGAATGGCTGTGGATGAACGTAATAGTTCCATAGATGGGTCTCTGGATATAGACACAGCTGTCAATGAAGAGACGGTAGGTGCTACCTCTTCTGACGCTATTATTGATAATGTGAATACGGTTGAAAATACTATCGCTGAGGGTGCAAAGGAGGATCTCACCCCATCGAAGGAGGATACTGTCCCCCCTTGTGACGAGCCCCTAGGCGGTGTTGATGCCGAAGCCACAGAGGAGGCGCCGGGAAGCGAAGAGGAGTTCCTGATCCCGACTGTCACAGAGTGGGTCGAGGAGCAGCCGGTTGCAACCGAGCAGTCCGAGGATATTCGTGATGAGGTTTCTGAGGATATTCCCGATGATATTCCCCTTGATATTCCCCATGATATTTCCGAGCAGGTAATCCCCGAGCATCCGGATGAGTCAATCTCCGAGCCATCCGAGCAGGTGATACATGACCTACCGGATGAGGTGATACCCGAGCCATCGGAGCAGGAGGATGCGCCGATTGACGTGAATGAGCCTATCCCCACCGAGGGGTACTTCCCTGCCGCGAGCGGATATGGCGACTCGTTAAGCGATGAGGCTGTACAGCCCGATAACGAGCAAATTCATTTTGTCATTCCCCCTGTGGACGGAGAGGCAGAGCCTGCGGCTACAGATACTCCCCCCGCGGAGGAAAAAGCCGACAGCGAAGGGGCTGCGGATACCGAAACTAAGCCCAAGGGAAGATTTATTGACGCTCTGTTTGATTTTGTAGAGCTGGCAATCTTTACACTTGCGGCAATAATGATTTTAACATCCTTCTTCTTCCGCCATTCAATTGTCGAGGGAGACTCTATGCTCGGCACTCTGGAGGACGGTGAGCATCTTATAATTTCCGACTTTATGTATGAACCGCGTCCCGGCGACATTGTGGTCGTTGAGGACTACTCTACCGCGCTTAAGAAGCCTATTATAAAAAGAGTTATTGCAACCGGTGGGCAAAAGGTCAGAATAGAGGCTGACGGCGTGACGGTTGACGGAGAGAAGCTGAAGGAGGAATATGTTTATTTCTCGGTCGGAGGCTATTATTATGACATATATCCCTCTCAGGCCTTGCTGGAGAACGAGACGCTTGCGATAGCTCCCGGACTGTTCTATGAGTTTGTTGTTCCCGAGGGAGAGATATTTGTTATGGGAGATCACAGAAACAATTCAACAGACTCGCGCCATATCGGCACAGTAGACGAGGAGGCTGTTATCGGCAGAGTCGTGCTGAGATTCCTGCCCTTTGACAAATTTGGACCCGTCACCGATTGACAGAAAGGATTATTATGGCGACAAACCCGATACAATGGTTTCCCGGGCATATGGCGAAAACTCGCCGTCTTATGCAGGAATGCCTCTCCCAGGTGGATCTGGTGCTGGAACTGCTGGACGCAAGAATTCCATACAGTTCGAGAAACCCGGAAATAGAAAAGCTTCTCGGTGACAAGCCGAGGGTGGCTGTAATGACAAAGGCGTCACTCGCCGACCCCGCTCTCAGCCGCGAGTGGGTGGACTATTATAAGGCTAAGGGCGTCACAATGGTACTTATAGATTGCATAAGCGGACAAGGAATTGATGCGCTTTCTGCGGCAGTTCGCTCTGTTATGGCAGAAAAGCTTGAGCGCTATGCGACCAAGGGTATGAACGGTCGCAAGCTGAAGGCTATGATCGTCGGAATTCCCAATGTGGGAAAATCCTCGCTTATTAACCGCCTGGCGGGCGGAAAGAAGGCTAAAGTGGAAAACAGACCGGGCGTCACCATGACCAAGCAGTGGGTTCCCACCGAGATAGGACTCGATCTTCTGGATATGCCCGGAGTGCTGTGGCCAAAGTTTGAGGACGAGGCGGTAGGACAGGCGCTGGCTATGACAGGCGCGATCCGCGACCAGATTCTTGACACCGAGGAAATTGCTATGCTTCTCTGTGGCAGGCTTATGGAATATGCCCCCGAGCTGTTTATGGCAAGATACAAGCTTACCGCTGATGAGTGTGACGGCTTGGATTGCTATGAGCTATTCAGACTGGTTGGCAGAAAGCGCGGCTTTCTCATGAGCGGCGGAGATGTGGACCACGACAGGACAGCGAAAATGCTGCTTGAGGAGTTCAGGAACGGAAAAATTGGAAGAATTACCTTGGAGAGACCGTAATGCCAAGCTTTGATTACGAAAACGAAAAATATGCCCTCGGCTACACCGCGGTGTGCGGCTGTGATGAGGCCGGCCGAGGTCCTTTATGCGGCCCTGTTGTGGCTGCGGCTGTCATTCTCCCGCGAGACTGCGTTATTGAGGGGCTGAATGACTCAAAGAAGCTGACCGAAAAAAAGAGAGAAAAGCTTTTTGAAATTATCAAGGAGGTTGCTATCGCCTACGCAATCGCCGAGGCCAGCCCAAAGGAGATTGACGAAATCAATATACTGAACGCATCTATGCTCGCTATGCGAAGAGCGGTCGAGGCTCTGCCTGTCGTTGCGGACTTTGCACTGATTGACGGCAACTGCTCCCGCGGCTTTGCTATTCCCACCGAGACTGTGGTTAAGGGAGACAGCCTGAGCTTCTCCATTGCCGCCGCCTCTATCCTGGCAAAGGTGACAAGGGACCGCGGCTGCGCCGAGCTTGACAGGCTCTATCCGCAGTATGGAATTGCCAAGCACAAGGGCTATCCTACCAAGGAGCATATGGATGCGGTGAGAAAATACGGCCCCTCGCCAATCCACCGAAAGACCTTCTTGAAGTTTTTAGATAAAGATGCAGATACTTAAGGCTGATACCGAGAGAAGACGGCTTGGTGACTTTGGCGAAAAGGAGGCTGTAAAATTCCTGCGCCGCCAAGGCTACAAAATCGTGAAAACCAATTATGTCGACCGAGGTCACGAAATAGATATCGTTGCCGAGAACCGCGAATACCTGATATTCGTGGAGGTCAAGACGCGGGATGTGGCAAGAACAAGCTCTATGGAGGCTCGCC
Source organism: Clostridia bacterium (assembly GCA_017462445.1). Next base: position 5,546 of record JAFTRB010000057.1, on the reverse strand, counting down.
CGGCGAGCGCTGTTGACAAAAAGAAGCAGATGAGCATTATAACGGCGGCAAAATATCTCTGCGCTGTTACAAGAGACAAAAAGAAGCGCTTTGACATCATTGAGGTTTATGTCGAAATGGACAAGGACAAGCCGAAGGTAAAGGACATCAAGCACTTGATGGGTGCATTTAACTTAAACACCGCCATGGGGCGGTAAAGGCAAGGATAATTAATGAAATATGTAAGCACAAGAGGACTTGATAAGGAGAGGGTTTGCTCTGCCTCGGCAATAAAAAGAGGCTTGGCACCCGACGGCGGTTTATATATGCCCGAGAGCATACCGCAGATATCGGAAGCGGAGCTTGAAGCCCTGCTACATCTCTCCTACTCCGAGAGAGCGGCAAAAATTCTTTCGCTCTTTCTCACCGATTACGGATATGACGAGCTGCTGGAGGACGCGACAGCCGCATATTCGCCCGAGAAATTTGACCTGTCCCCCGCTCCTGTCAGCGAGCTTGGGGACGGAATGTATATGCTGGAGCTGTGGCACGGCCCCACCGCCGCCTTTAAGGATATGGCGCTGCAGATCATGCCAAGGCTTTTTGTTCGCGCGCTGAGAAAGACGGGCGAAGCAAAGCGAGCAATGATTCTCGTAGCCACATCGGGCGATACCGGAAAGGCCGCCCTGGAGGGCTTCAGGGATATTGACGGCACCTGTATCAAGGTGTTTTACCCCACCGATGGCGTTAGCGCGGTGCAGAAGCTGCAGATGCAGACGCAGGAGGGCAAAAACCTCTCTGTTGTGGGAATTCGCGGCAACTTTGACGATGCGCAAAACGGAGTAAAGAGGATATTCTCAGACCCGGTTATTGCTCGTGAGCTTGAAGCTGAGGGTATCTTTCTCTCCAGCGCAAACTCGATTAATCTGGGCAGGCTTGCCCCACAGATCGTATACTATTTTTCCGCCTACTGCGACCTAGTTACAAGGGGGGCTATCAGAATGGGTGAGACAATCGATGTAACAGTGCCGACAGGAAACTTTGGCAACATCTTTGCCGCCTATATTGCAAAGCGAATGGGTCTGCCTCTTGGAAGGCTTGTTGCCGCCTCCAACAGGAACAATGTACTGACCGACTTTTTCCGAACAGGGGTATATGACAGAAACCGCGAGTTCTTCGAAACTATATCCCCTTCGATGGATATTCTTATTTCCTCCAACCTTGAAAGACTGCTCTACATTACCCTCGGCGCAGAAAAAACGCGGGATTATATGGCAAGTCTTGCCGAATGCGGCAGATATGAGCTTTCAGAGGAGGACAGAGCTTGCGCGCTCTGCGACTTCGTTGGATATTTCACCGACGAGGAGGAAACCGCGGCAACGATAAAAAGGATATATAAAAATAAAAACTGCCTTATCGACACTCATACGGCGGTTGCTGTCCATGCGGCAGAACGCTATATGGATGAAAACAAGGCAGAGAGAAAAATGCTGACCGTGTCAACCGCATCTGCGTACAAGTTTGCCGCCGATGTGCTGGCATCGCTCACTGATAGAGTCCCCCAAGGTGATACGGAGGCACTCGCTGCCCTCACTACTCTCACCGCTGTGCCTATCCCAAAGCCGCTATGCGGACTGGAGGAAAAGGCTATCCTTCATAATGGTGTAATTGACCCGGAGGAAATGGAGGAGTCAGTAAAGGAATTTGCCGAGGCTTAACAGCTCTTAGGCTTAAAGGTAGCGCAGTTGGTGTTTGCGGAGCAGTTTGCCTCGCGAGGACCAACATAAATGCTACCTGCATTGCACTCGTTGATGCCACTGTGATATGCACAGTTCTTGACATCGCAATTAACACCCTTAATGCGCTTTGCGGGATCGCACTCGCATCCTACATTCTTTTTTTCCATAACATATTCTCTTTTCTGCAGACACTTGCCTGCAAGAGTAGTATGCGCAGAGAAAGGGCTATTATACCACAACGGAGAAAAATTTTTATGTCTTTGTTTGCTTTAGCAGACCTTCACCTGTCCACCCTTGCCTCGACCAACAAGTCTATGGAGGTTTTTGGCAACAGGTGGCAGGACTATATGCTACGCCTGAGGAGCAACTGGGAGAGGCTTGTTTCCGAGGGGGACACGGTGATCATTCCCGGAGATGTTTCCTGGGCGCTCTCGCTGGAGGAGTCGCTGAGTGATATGAGGTTTATCGATGCCCTGCCGGGCAAAAAAATTCTTGGCAAGGGAAACCACGACTTTTGGTGGTCGACGATGAACAAGCATTCCGCCTTCTTTGAAAAGAACAATATCAAAACGATTTCATTTCTCTTTAATAACGCTCATATTGTCGAGAACTATATCATTGCCGGAACGCGCGGATGGTATCAGGACGAGGATGCAAGGAATGCGCCCAAAAATGCCGACTTTGAAAAGCTGATAAACAGAGAGAACCTGCGCCTGCGCGCAAGCTTGAGCGCCGCGAGGACACTGAAGGAGGAGAACCCGGAAAAGGAAATTCTCTGCTTTATGCATTTTCCGCCGTACTGGAACGAAAAGGCGGCAGACGGCCTTATTGAGGCGCTTAAGGAATATGAAATCAAGCGACTGTATTTCGGACATATTCACGGCAACTACACCTGTCCGCCCTCCTTTATATATGAAGGAATTGAAATGACGCTTGTAAGCGCGGATTATCTCGGTTTTATTCCAAAAATCATCAAATAATATTTTTATTTAATTATTTAAGAGAATATCTATTGACAAAATAGACAAAGTGTAGTAAAATATATTGGCTAATTTGCGAAAAACCAATCTTTTATCAGCAAAAACAGCACAAATCCCCGAGTAAAATAAAAATTATATATTCAATAGGAGAAAGAAAAATGAGTCTTATCAAGAGCGAGCTCACCGAAAAGAACGGTTATGTTATCGAGTTTTCGGTAGCGAGAGATGTTTATGCAAAGGCTGAGATGGATGCGTACAAGAAGAATGTTAAAAGTATGAATGTCCCCGGCTTCAGAAAGGGCAAGGCGCCCCTCTATGTCATCAAGACCTTCTACGGCAAGGATGTATTCTTTGAGGACGCTATCAACGCTTGCATTCCCGAGGCATTCGAGGCTGCAATCAAGGAGGCCGGCTACGATGTAGTTGGAAGCCCCAAGTTCGACCTCGTTTCTATGGAGGATGACATCGTGCTTAAGGCAGAGGGCTTTGTTAAGCCCGTAGGCAGCATTGATGGCTACAAGGGCATCGAGGTTGAGAAGAAGGTAGCAGAGGTTACTGAGGCCGATGTTGATGCTGAAATCGAGAGAGTAAGAGACAGAAACGCCAGATTTATCTCCGAAAGCGAGGAGCCTATTGCAGAGGGCGCAACCGTTAGCCTTGACTTCGAGGGCTTTGTTGACGGAGTAGCCTTCGAGGGCGGCAAGGGCGAGGACCACGAGCTTAAGCTTGGCTCCGGTAGCTTTATCCCCGGTTTTGAGGAGCAGATCGTTGGTCATAAGATTGGCGAGGAATTTGATGTTGAGGTTACCTTCCCCACCGAGTATCACTCCGCTGACCTTGCAGGCAAGGCTGCAACCTTCAAATGCACCGTTAAGTCTGTTAAGCAGCTCCCCGAGCTTGATGATGAGTTTGCAAAGGATGTTTCCGAGTTCGATACACTTGAGGAGTATCGTGCTGATGTTAAGGCGAGCCTTGTAAAGAAGAACGAGGAGGCCGCTGACAGGGATATGGAGAACAAGCTTGCTGAGAAGCTTATGGAGCTTCTTGTAGCTGATATTCCCGAGGTTATGTTCGAGCAGGAGGCAGAGAACTTCCTCCGCGACTATGACACAAGACTCCGCTCCTCCGGTCTTGACCTCAAGACCTATATGCAGTACACCGGTATGACTCTTGACCAGCTCCGCGAGCAGTTCAGACCTCGCGCAGAGCAGCAGGTTAAGGTAAGACTTGCTCTTGAGGCAATTGCAAGAGCAGAGGCTCTTGATGCTACCGCAGAGGAGATCGATGCAGAGTACGAGAGAATCGGCAATGCTTACGGTGTTGCAGTTGACGAGGTTAAGGGCATGATCCTTGCAGAGGATATCAAGGCCGATCTCGTTGTTGGCAAGGCTATGGCTCTTGTTAAGGAGAATGCCGTAGCGGTTGAGCCTAAGGCAGAGGAGCCTGCGGCTGACGCAGAATAATTTATGCATAAAAAATCAGCCGATAGTCTATCATTGATTGTCGGCTGATTAAAAAATATGGAGGTAAACGATAATGGCATTAGTTCCAAACGTAATTGAACAGACCCCCCACGGTGAGAGAGCCTACGATATTTACTCTAGACTTCTCAATGACAGAATCATCATTCTCGCAGACGAGGTAAATGATGTTACAGCCTCGCTGGTTGTTGCGCAGATGCTCTTCCTTGAGGCGCAGGATCCCGACAAGGATATCTACTTCTACATCAACAGCCCCGGCGGCTCGGTTTCTGCCGGCTTTGCGATTTATGACACTATGAACTACATCAAGTGCGATGTTTGCACCATTTGCATGGGCATGGCTGCTTCTATGGGCGCTTTCCTGCTCTCCGGCGGCACAAAGGGCAAGAGAATGGCTCTTCCCAACGCCGAGATCATGATACACCAGCCTCTTGGCGGCGCTCAGGGTCAGGCATCGGACATCAAGATTCACGCAGACCACATTCTCCGCACTCGCGATAAGCTTAACAGACTTCTTGCCGAGCATACAGGTCAGCCTCTTGAGGTTATCGAGAGAGATACCGACAGAGATAACTATATGAGCGCTGCGGCTGCAGTAGAATACGGTCTTATCGACAAGGTAATCAGCAAGAAGGATAGATAAATGGCAGAAAGCAAACTTCGTTGTTGCTCCTTCTGCGGTACAAGCGAGCATGAGGCCGCGGTGCTTATTCCCGGTATCGATGGTAAAACCTATATCTGCGACCAGTGCGTGGGCGTATGCGCCGACTTTATAGATATGCATTTCCCGGATCCCGACAAGAGCGTGGATGGCGAGAGCGAGGAGCTGAGCTTTGAGACTCTTCCCCGCCCCACCGAGATAAAGGCGATGCTGGACGAAAGAGTTATCGGGCAGGATGGCGCAAAGCTTGCTCTCGCAGTAGCGGTGTACAATCATTACAAGAGAATTCTCACGCTTGACGAGGTGGCAAAGAGGAAAAAGAAGGGCGAAAGCTCGCCGGATGACGAGGTGGAAATACAGAAGTCTAATGTACTTCTCCTCGGTCCAACCGGTGTCGGCAAGACCTATCTTGCTCAAACACTGGCAAAAAGCTTCCGCGTTCCCTTTGCGATTGCCGACGCAACCACACTCACCGAGGCCGGATATGTAGGCGAGGATGTAGAGAATATTCTTCTGCGGCTTATTCAAGCAGCAGACTATGATATAGAAAGAGCTGAAAGAGGAATTATCTATATCGACGAGATTGACAAAATATCCCGTAAGGGAGAAAATCGCTCTATAACCCGCGATGTTTCGGGCGAGGGTGTACAGCAGGCACTGCTAAAGATACTTGAGGGTACAACGGCAAATGTACCGCCACAGGGTG
>JAFTRB010000056.1 GCA_017462445.1 Clostridia bacterium | reverse complement strand
TTCTTCTCCGGCATCGAGCGTACTCTTGCAGGCTCTAAGTTCAATATGCGAGTTGATGAATGCCGTAGCGCTGCATATGCGCTGATGGCGTACGCGGGTATGGATTACGGCAAGTTCTCCGAGACATTTCTCCGTGATGTTCCGAAGGAGGTCTATCTTCAGTACCGTGACAGGCTTCCCGACAACTTCCGCTTAAGGGCGGAGCATTGGTATACCGAGTTTGACCGTGTTGTTGCGGGCGCTGAGGCTTGGAGACGGGGAGATCTTGTCGAGTTTGGAAGGCTATCCTTTGAGAGCGGAAAAAGCTCGATTGATAACTGGCAGACAGGCTCCGACGAGCTTAAGGCTCTCTATCAGATAATGAAGGAAACCGAAGGAATCTATGGCGGTAGATTCTCCGGAGCGGGCTTCAAGGGCTGTTGTATGGCGCTTATCGACCCTGCTTTTGAGGAGAGCATCACAGAGCGGGTAAGCCGTGAATATTTGAAGCAATTCCCCGCGCTCGAGGGTAAGTATTCGGTACACATCTGCGAAAGCGCAGACGGTGTTTCGCTGGCTAAATAATAAAAGAGGATAGTTATGAAGTGCTTGATTTTGGCGGCGGGCTACGCAACTCGCCTCTACCCATTAACAGAAAATTTCCCGAAGCCGCTTCTTAAGGTTGGCGACAAGACGATTCTTGATTGGTTGATCGATGACATTGATACGCTCGGACTGGTAGATGAATATGTTGTCATATCAAACCACCGCTTTGCCACTCATTTTGCCGAGTGGGCGAAGGGGAAGAGCCAAAAGATAACAATTGTTGATGACGGCACCACGACCAACGAGAACAGGCTTGGCGCGGTTCGCGACATCGCCTTTGCAATAAAGGAGCTTTCGCTTAGTGGCGATATGCTTGTTATTGCCGGAGACAATGTGCTTGATTTTTCCCTTACTCGCTTCATTGAATACGCAATCTCCAAGGCTTCTCCATGCATAATGAGATACTATGAGGGGGAAAAAAAGCGCCTTGTGAAATGCGGCGTTGTTACCGTAGATGATACTGACAGGGTTCTTGCTATGGAGGAGAAGCCCGAAGAGCCTAAGTCTAATTGGTGCTGTCCTCCATTCTACTACTACACTGCCGAGGCTTGCGCAATGGTAGAGACCGGTATAGCGGAGGGCTGCGGAGTTGATGCTCCCGGTAGCTTTATTGCCTGGCTCGCTACAAAGCTTTCGGTCTATGCTATGGAGATGCCCGGCGCAAGATATGATATCGGAAATCTCGAAAGCTACAATAAGGTTTCACAAGAGTATAAGGGTATAACGAGGTAAGTATGCTTAATAAGAATATAGAGCTTGAGGGCTCTACTGTTATAGTTACGGGTGCTGCAGGCTTCATTGGCGCAAACCTGGTTCTCTCGCTCCTCGGGGAATATGAGAGGATTCGTATAGTGGGCGTAGACAACATGAACGACTACTATGATGTCGCATTAAAGCGCCACCGTCTTGCGCAAATTGCGACCAAGGCGGCGGAAAAGACAGGTGCGGAATGGATTTTTGTAAATGGAAATATCGCAGACAGGGAGCTTATCTTTGGCTTGTTTGAGAAATATTCCCCAGCGGTAGTAGTAAATCTTGCAGCGCAGGCAGGAGTTCGTTATTCTATCACAAACCCGGATGTGTATATTGAATCTAATATAATAGGCTTTTACAACATTCTTGAGGCTTGTCGGGCTTATCCTGTGAAGCATCTTGTGTATGCCTCCAGCTCCTCCGTCTATGGCTCGAACACAAAAATCCCATATTCTACCGAGGATAAGGTTGACAACCCCGTAAGCCTTTATGCCGCTACAAAAAAATCTAACGAGCTTATGGCGCACGCATATAGCAAGCTGTATGATATTCCATCGACAGGTCTAAGATTTTTTACCGTCTATGGCCCTGCTGGCAGACCTGATATGGCATACTTCGGATTTACCAACAAGCTTCTGGCAGGAGAAAAAATCAAAATATTCAACTATGGAAATTGTAAACGAGACTTTACATATGTAGATGATATTGTAGAGGGTGTCAAGCGCGTGATGTATACAGCCCCCGAAAAGCAAAAAGGCGAGGATGGACTGCCGATACCCCCATACCGTGTATATAATATCGGAAATAATTCGCCCGAAAATCTTCTCGATTTTGTATCAATTCTCGGCGAGGAGCTGATTCGGGCAGGTGTTCTTCCCTTGGATTTTGACATCAAGGAAAAAATGGAGCTTGTACCTATGCAGGCGGGCGATGTTCCAATCACATATGCGGATACCTCCGCCCTTGAGGAGGATCTTGGCTTTAAGCCGTCAACCTCTTTGCGCTCGGGACTTCGCGCCTTTGCACAGTGGTATTATGATTTTTATTTGAAGGGCTGATTTGATGAGAGAAAAGATAATTAATACCGGCGCAAGCGTGCTTTACGGAGTTGTGATTGCTGTTTTGGTGATAACCTTCTCCATTGGGCTTCCAATTTACTTCAGACAGTTCTACTATTGGCATATAGACGGTCTTGATATGGTCGAGCGCACAGGATATGATTATGAAACGATCAAAAATGCCTACGATGATGTGCTGGACTATCTCACCGTACCCGGCAATGAGTTCGGTACGGGCGAGCTCGCCTTTTCCGAGGAGGGGGCAAGCCACTTTGCCGATTGCAAGCTGCTTTTTGATCTTAACGGCTGGGCATTTATAATCTCGCTTTTGCTCTTTGGCTTGCTCGTTACCCTACAACGGCGCGAGGTTATAACCCTTTACCGTCCCCGCGGCTTCTCTATCAGCTTCTGGTCTGGCGTGGGAACGCTAAGCTTTTTTGCATCGGTCGCGCTGCTTGCATCTCTCGATTTTAACACAGCCTTTGTTGTTTTTCACAGCATTTTCTTCCCCGGAAAGGATAATTGGCTATTCAATCCTCACACGGACGAGATTATCCGTGTAATGCCACAGCAGTTCTTTATGAATTGCGCGATACTCATTGTCTGCTCGATAATCATTCTTTGCGCAGCAATGATCGTGCTTGGTATTCTGGAAAAAAAGAACCGCGACTCCCGTCCTCTGCCGCAGAGCGAGGAGGGGGACGACGCGGAATAAAAAATAGCGCCCAGAGAATGCCGGGCGCTATTTTTATGTGTTAAGTCTTTAGTAAGGAGGCTGTTATCTGATGAAGCTGGTGTATATCTTCTTCTCACCCTCGGGAAGAGGAATTGTTTCCTTTGCCAGCCTGATGGCGCGGATGAGAAAAGCCATATTCCGACCTAAAATACGCATGGTCTGCATACCCTCCTCGTCGCTCTGCGCAGCCTCATAATTTCCGCCGTGTACCTGGTTCCAGTAGTTTGCGGTGGCAATCGGCATACCGCATATGGCGAAATATTTATTGAGGACATCGAATGAGGCTGTACATCCTCCGCGTCTTGCAACAACGACCGAGGCTCCGACCTTCATCGATTTATAAAAGCGGGATGAATAGAAAAGGCGGTCTAAAATTGCGAGGAACTGTCCGTTGGGCGCAGCATAGAAAACCGGGGAGGCGAGAACGATACCGTCGCACTCGCGCAGCTTCTCTGCGAGGACATTTACCTCGTCGTCAATGACGCATCTCTTCAGCTTTCCGCAGGCGTAGCACTCCTGGCAGCCGGGGAGATTTAATTTACCGAGCGTGATTATCTCACTGGTAATGCCCTCGCTTTCAAGTGTGGCGGCAAGGGTGTCGATAGCTGCCCTTGTGGTCCCGTGTTCGTGGGCGCTTCCGTTGAGTATAAGCACCCTTCCAATTGGAGCTTTTGTAATTTCTGACATAACTTTCTCCTTTAATCGGCATTCTCTCAATGCCATTTCTTTCATATTATATTATATATCAATTCACGTGAAAATGCAACAGCAATTTCCATTAGAGGGGAGCCAATGACATTGTTTTTTCTTGCGGTGGGGGCGTGTTAAATTCCGCAGGGTTAGAATGCCGAAAATGTAAATAAACCGTTACATTCTAGCCGATGAAGCTACTCGCCGATGAAAGAGAAATTGAAAAGAACCGTGTTATTCTTGTCGGCTTTATTCATTTGTCGGCATAAGAGAGCCTTTTTGGGGAGAAATATTACGGAAGAAAAAATATTGCGATTTACTTGCACTGGTGAGGAATATGTGATATACTATATCTGTAAAACTGTAATTTGTTAGTAAAAGATTTTCTTTTGAAAGGATGACGATATGTCTAATTCTACTCCCGAGGGAAGCTTTATCAGCCTGCTATATCCAACCGAGCAGTCACAGCTCCGCCATCAGGATAGGGCGAATTTGCCCAATATCAGCGAGAGCGTATGTGAGGAGCTTGGCCTATATGAGATATTTGACATAAAGAGCTCCTCGCTTACCGACTTTTTCACGATGGATGCCGATGTTATTGAGTACAGGCAGAATGCGATGCGTGATATACTTGCTATTCCCGAGCTGCTTGCAACTCTGTCGAGTGTGCATCCTATTCTTGATGATATTCGCGAGCTTCGCCGCCTTGATAATGAGGGCGTTACCTCGGCGGATTCATATCTGTATTCCATTACCGAGATCGAGCTTTACGTGTCCTGTCTTGAGACGCTTAAGAGCGGCTTCAAGGGCGTTAAGGATAGGGTAAGGAGCAGCGCCTTTCTGCGCCTTTGCGATTTTGTTTCCGAGCTTACCGAAAGCGAGTATTACATAGAGCTTAACCAAAAGCTTTCCGCACTTACCGATAGAGTTCACGAGGTTAAAAGCATTACTGTCGGCGTAAATCTTGACAGGCAGATGCGCCCCGAGTCGGCGGCGGTTATTTCGCTCAACTCGGAGAGATTTAAGTCGGGCAAGCTGCTTGACAAAATTCTCAGGCTCTCCTTCAAGAATGACGCCTTTACTGCCATAGCGCCGCTCTCACCCTTTGGAAAGGGGCAGAGTGAGAACAAGCAGGAGGCCCTGAACGGCGCATTTTACTCGGCTATTGAGGAGGTTTTCCGTTCCTCGGTGCGCGGCTGGAGAAATATCGTCGCCGATTATGTGATAGAAAATACCGACTTTCTCCTTAAGCTCCTTCCCGAGATTGAATTTGTCTCTCGCGCGGCGGAGCTACTCTCGCGTCTTTCCTCCCGTCCGGGCTGCGGCATTGTATACCCGGAGATAGCGCCCAAGGAGGAGAAGGCCTTTGATGCCAAGGAGCTGTATAATCCAAGGGTTGCTCTTGCCATAAGCGATGATATTGTTACAAACGATTTCACCTTCGATGAGAATGCGCGTATATTCGTTCTGACCGGACCAAACCGAGGCGGCAAGTCGGTTATCACTGTTGCGGTGGGTGGGGCGCAGGCTATGTTCCAGCTCGGGCTTCCCGTTCCTGCCTCTTGCGCCAGGCTGTCGGTTGTAAGCGGAATCTTCACCCATTTCCCCGAGGGGGCGGATGATACAATAGACAAGGGAAGACTTGGCGAGGAGTGCGCCCGTCTTCGTGAGATTTTTGATTCAACCGATGCGGACAGTATGATACTTCTTGACGAGTCACTGTCCTCCACGGGCGCATACGAGGCCGCATATATCGCCTCGGAGATACTCACCGCCTTTGCGGTAATGCGCTGCCGCGGAATTTTCTCCACACATCTTCACGAGCTGGCAAGCGCTGTTCCCGAGATAAACGAGCGCTCCTTGGCTAATGGCGGAGTAAGAATCGATACGCTTGTTGCCGGAATTGAGGAAGGAAGACGCTCCTTCAAAATATACAGAATGCGTCCGGACGGCAAATCCTATGCGAGGGATATTGCAGACAAATACGGCCTCTCCTTTGAGAATTTAATGGCCGGTGTCAAGGAGGGAAAATGAGCATTGTAATTGGTATTGATGTCGGTGGAAGCACCACGAAGATAGTTGGCTTCCATACGGCTAATGGGGAGGTAAAACTCATCGAGCCGCAGTTCGTCAGGGCAAATGACCCCTTGACCGCAACCTATGGCGCCTTTGGCAAGTTCACCGATGAAAACGGCATTCCAATATCCGAGATAGATAAGGTGTTGATGACCGGTGTAGGCTCCTCTTATGTAAAAAAGAATCTCTACGGCATCGAGTGCGTCCGTGTGCCGGAGTTTGACTGTATTGGCAAGGGGGGTCTGTACCTCTCGGGGCTTCCCACCGCGCTTGTGGTAAGCATGGGCACGGGTACTGCCCTGGTGCATGCAATCAAGGGGGGCGCAATGAATTATCTTGGCGGTACCGGAGTAGGCGGAGGAACGCTTGTCGGACTATCCAAGCTTCTGACGGGAGCCGAGGGGATCGACCATATTACCGAGTTCGCAAGGGGCGGAGATCTTGGCAACATAGATTTGAGAATTAAGGATATCACGGCGCCCGACCGCAGCGACTCGCTTCTTGAGGATCTGACTGCGGCAAACTTTGGCAATGTTTCCGATGTGGCAAGCAAGGAGGACATCGCGCTCGACATTTTGAATATGGTGTACGAAACGGTGGGAATGGTCTCGATTTTTGCGTCACGTCACTGCGGAGTACGCGACATCGTGCTTACGGGCAACCTGACACGGCTTGAATACTGTCAGAAGAAATTCGAGGAGTTCAATGGCATGGGATATGGTGTTAACTTCATAATTCCAAAGCTCGCGCAGTTCTCGACGGTAATAGGCTGCGCCCTTGGAGGAATACAATAAAAATTTGCGAGGTGTGCCGGTGAATATTTTACGGTTCATTATACCAAAGAGCTTGGTAGAGTATATTGACAGCGACAGCACCGTAAGACAGGGACTTGAGAAAATGAAATATCACCGTTATGTTGCCATTCCGGTGCTTGATAGCGAGGGAAGATATATTGGTACACTCAGAAACGATGATATCTATAAGCATTTTATGGAGAAGAGCATGACGGAGCACGGGCCTGCAGGAAGGGCTTCGGTGATGGAAATTCTTGACACGGGTTATCTCCGCCCCCTTATTCACAGCGCAAGCTTTGAGGAGCTGTTTGACAGGGTAAAGGAGCATAACTTCGTTCCTGTGGTGGATGACAGGGGATGCTTTATCGGCCTTATACTCCGTAGAAATGTAATGGACTATTTATGGGAATGCTATAAAAGGCGTGAGAGCTGAGGGAGGTGCCTATGGCAGACAAGGGTGACAACTTAACAGGCGGTCTCGGTGAGCAAGCCGAGACATCTCGCGTTGTAATAGATGCGGCTGCCGAGAGTGTCTTTAACCAAGGAGTGGTGAGAGATATTCTTGCGCCCTCCGAGGAGGTCGCGGAAAAGACCGATATTGCTCCCAAGACAGAGGAAGAGGGACAGCAGGAGACCGAGCCTGACTATGGCTTCGGCATACTGGGAGCGCCTGCCAGAGATGCATCTCGCTCTGAGAGAATAAGAAGATCCAGACGGGAGGCGGGCATTGCCAGGGATAACGAGCAGCTTGCCCGTCTTAGAGAGGAAAACCGCGAGTCGGTAGAAAGGCAGCTTAGAGAGGCGGAGCAAATGCGCCGCGGGATTGGTGAATTGTATTCTTCGATTCCGGAGGCAGGACAGGAAAATGAAGCCTTGGAAAAGACTGCTTCCGACGGAGAGTGGGAGCCATCCATTCCCGGGATAACAGTGGATGAGCAGCCTTTGTCGGCGGAGAACGAAAGCGAGTTAAGCTCTGCTCCAAAAGCAGAGTCGGTCGAAGCCGCCGAGCTATCCGGGCAGCCCGAGGCACAGGAGCAGATAGATTACAGGATAACCGTAGGAGAAACCGTAGGCGCAGATCTGCTCCATATCGGTGGGGTAACTGTTGCCGAGATTGGCGTGCTTGCTGACGGAAGCCTGACCGTATCTCAGCATATCGAGAATAGCGGTCGGGACAGAGCGCAAGCCCCCCTCGAAAGCGCAATAAGCGGTAATAATTTAACACGGGTTACACCAAGCAATGATATTTCATCTGATAATGGCGTGATTGCAGAGAGGAGCTATGATATTTCATCGCCCTATCCCGATCCGGTAGCTGCTCCGAGGGAGTCATATGTCGAGAGCGCCGACGAGGAGATGGAAAGGCTTGTAAGCGAGACACCTCCTTCAATTAAAAGCACCGAGAGGCTGGAACGCGAGGAGGAACTTGCAAGACAGCAAGCGGAGCAAAGAGGTCAACCGGACCCACAGCTCGGCAGAGACGCTGTATTTGATACAACCTCCCCCTATCCCGAGGCATACGCAGAAACAAAGAGCCACTCGGGCGAAGAGCGGGGAGCATCTGATGGCACTCAAAGACGGGAGGAGCTTCTGAGGGTTCTTCGCGAGGCGGAGGATGACGAAAGAAGAAGAAGGTCTCAAACCTCTGCAATAGATCCTGTGGTGGATATGGATAGGGCGGCGGAGATTGATTCCTCGGGGCGCCCCGAGACTAAGACGGAGGAGTCAAAGGCGGACGGATATAGCTTTAACAAGCGGGAGGCCTCTCAAAGAAAAGCGAGGCAAACCGGCGCGGACCTTGAGGCGGTTGAGGCTCGCCTTTTGGCCGAGCTTCTGGAGCTTAAGACCAAAAATGCGCTATACGAATTCAGCTATGTGCGACAGCTTGAGGACGGCGCCGCAAGAAAAGCGAGGGTCAAGCTATCAAATGAGCTGAAGAGCGCAGAGAGAAGAATAAGACCTGCACGCAGCTATGAAATAAAGGATAATGATAGGTTTTACAGGCTGACGCTTATAGATATTTCACGGGATAGGCTTCCCTCCGGGGCGGATAGATCCACTCTTATGGCGTTGCAGACCGAGCTATGCGAGCTGCTGGAAAGAAGAGGTGAGCTGAACAGAAGGCTCATAGAGCTTTATCGCGGAAGCGAGGGAGGAAAGAAGGAGCACGCAAAAGGACGGGTTGATGCGGATATATCGGGCAGGCGCAGTGAATATCGAAGGCTCGCTAAGCTCAATAGAGAGGTATGCTCATATCGGATAAATCTTGAGGACAAGAAGCATATCTTTATTCTTATGGACAGAAGAATCGTACTGTCCGGTGAATATGAGCGGGTGCGCTATATTCTCAACAGGGAGTGGCCGAAGGGCGAGTACAGAAAGGCTCTTGCTCAGGAAAAAAAGAGGATCGAGCAGCTGATGAAGGAGAACCGCCGCGAGCTTGACTCGCTGGTGAAGAGGGTTTTGACAAAGGCTGAGAAGAGCAGAAAGTCCAGAATTGCGATGGGCTTTGGCTGGGGAATATTTATCCTTCTCGTTCTTGGCGGAGCTTTGGCTTACATATTCCGCGATTCTATCATAGCTTGGCTTTCAGGTTTTTTTGCCGGGCGGTCAATAATTTGACACGGTACAGGATATCGATTTGAATATGCAATCCTTTATTTACATTTCTTGGAGGCATTATGTTTGGATGGTTTAAGAAAAGGAACATTGAACAGGCTCCTGTGTCCCATCTAACCGAGGAGGAAAGGGATGAGCTTATAGCACGCCTTGAGGCGGAGAGAGATGCTCTTACTCAAAGAATTGAGAGTCTGATGAAGCGAGTTGGTAAGGAGATGAGGAGCAAGGAATATACCTCTCGCAGATATGCTCACGGCCGCTCGCCCAATGACCTGGAGTACGGAAAATAGGGCTTTGTAATAAATATTTTAGAAATTTTTATAAAGCACTTGATTTTTTACAAAATTGTGTTATAATGTATATAGTAAAATAATGTAAAAAGGAGACTGACCTACGGGCCAGTCTCTTGTTTATGAATAAAGATATTCACTCGGGCGGGGGCATGCGGCCCTTCGCTTACCGCTGACTTTTGGTTGCCGTGAGACGAGCCCGATGAATAGCCTGATACAGAAAACAGATAGAAAACGGATAGATAATAAATACAGGAGATATTACCATTATGAAGAAGAGCGTAAAGGAAACGGTACGCGAGGCTATTGCTCCCACAGTAAGCGAGCTTGGTTATCGCATTTGGGATGTCACCTTCACGAAGGTTGGCGCGGACTATCATCTTGAAATTACCATTGACAATGATAGGGGCATCAACATTGAAGACTGTGAAAGGGTGCATCGCGCTATTGATCCCATACTTGACGAGGTAGATCCCATTGAGGACTTCTACTATCTCGAGGTTTCAAGCCCCGGAATTGAGCGTGAGCTTCGCACCGAGGAGCATATAGCGCTTAGCTTGGGACAGGCGGTAGAGGCAAAGCTATTTGCTCCATATGAAGGAAGAAAGAGCATAGTTGGCACTCTTGTGTCCTATGAGAATGGCAATGTAACAATAGACGAGGAGGGCAGCGCTGTCACCCTGCCTCGCACAGCAATCTCCAAGCTTGCAACCATCTATACCGAGATGGAGCTTGACGAGGAATAATTAATTGGTTTATAAAAAAAGAAAATAGAAAGGATACCCCTTTCGGGGTAGGTACAAAGGAAAAATGAACGCAGAGCTATTTAACGCGCTGGATGCGCTGGAAAAGGAGGCAGGCATACCTAAGGAGTATATGCTTGTAAAGATTGAGGAGGCGGTAGCGAATGCCTGCCGCAAGGAGCTTGGCTCTCCCACCGTACTCATCAGGGTACATCTTGATCCGGTTAAATGCGATATGAGAGTCTTCCAGCAGAAGCTGGTCGTTCCGGACGGTGAGGTCGAGGACCCACATTGCCAGATAGCCCTCTCGGAGGCAAAGGCAATCAGCCGCCGCAACAAGCTTGGTGGCTATGTGGAGACCGAGGTCAAGACCAAGAACTTCCACCGTATGTCGGCGCAGACCGGAAAGCAGATGATCATTCAGGCGATCCGCACCGCTGAAAGAGAGAGACAGACCCGTGAGTACGAGGAGAAGAAGGAGGAGATCATCACCGCGGTTGTTGACAAGGTCGATATCACCACCGGAAATCTTATACTTGATACCGGTACGGGCTATGCAACTCTTCTCAAGAGCGAGCAGATCCCCGGCGAGGTCCACGAGGTTGGCGACAGGATAAAGGTATTTGTATCCGAGGTCAAGAGCGGTGAGACACGCGGTCCCATCGTAACACTTTCCAGAATACACCCCAATTTTGTAAAGAGGCTCTTTGAGCTTGAGATTCCCGAGGTTGCCGACGGCACTATCGTTATCAAGGGAGTGTCCCGCGAGGCGGGCAGTCGCACCAAGATATCTGTTATGTCCACCGACGGGAATGTTGATGCAATAGGCTCCTGCATTGGTAAGAACGGTATGAGAATTAACGCCATTCTTGCCGAGCTTGGCAGAGAGAAGGTTGACATCATCAAGTACAGCGATGTTATGGAGGAGTATGTGGCAGAGGCTCTCTCTCCCGCAAAGGTTATCTCGGTCGTTATGGATGGCGAGCGCTCCTGCAAAGTAACCGTATCTCCCGACCAGCTCTCCCTTGCCATTGGTAAGGAAGGTCAGAATGCAAAGCTGGTTGCAAGGCTTACAGGCTGTAAGATAGATATAAAGGCGTAATATGCAGGCGCAGAAAAAGCAACCTATCAGAAAATGCTCGGGCTGCGGTGAGCGCTTCCCGAAGAATGAGCTGATTCGCGTTCTCCGTACCCCGGAGGGCGAGATAACGCTTGACTCGACCGGAAAGAAAAACGGCAGAGGCGCATATCTATGTAAGAGCGCCGCTTGCTTGAAGAAGGCGCGCAAGTCCAAGAGAATTGACATGGCGCTGGAGTGCAAGATACCCGAGGAGGTATACGATAGGCTCGAGGAGGACATCACCCGTGAGTAACACCGGGGCGGTCCGTGTGAGAGGAATGCTTGGCTTTGCCATGAGAGCGGGCAAGGTGGTTATAGGTACCGAGCAGGTGACGACGGCGCTTGCGTCGCGCGGAAGAATAAAGCTGGTGCTTATAGCTGATGGCATTTCCAATGCAACCAAAGATAAAATAACCGCAAAATGCAAGTTTTACGGCGTCGATTGTATATCACTTAATATGAATAGCGATGAGCTTGGCGATCTGCTTGGCAAAACCTATTCGCCGGCTACGGTAGCATTGACCGACGAGGGCTTTGCCGCCGAGATCAAAAAGGCATCGCAAACGATAAGCTGAAAGGAACTTTCTTGCAAAAGAAAGGGTGAAACATATGGCAAAAGTATTAAAGATTACCGAGGTCTCCAAGGATTTTGGAATGAAGTCCAAGGAGGTCATCGACAGCTTCAAGGCTATCGGAATTGATAAAAATGCGGGTGGCTCGGTCAGCGACACCGAGTTCGAGGCGTTTATGCAGCATATGACACTTGGTCACCAGATAGGCAATATTGATGCATATCTTGACGGAGTGGTTACAATTACAGCGGCAAAGCCAAAGACAGAGTCAAAGCCCGAGCCCAAGCCCGAGGTAAAGCCCGAGCCGAAGGCAGAGCCAAAGCCTGAACCCAAGCCTGAACCCAAGCCCGAGGTAAAGACAGAGCCTAAGCCTGAGCCTAAGCCCGAGCCAAAGGCAGAGCCTAAGGCGAATGAGGGACAAAGACCCGCTCAGCCCCAGGGACAGAGGCCCCAAAACGGGCAGAATAGCCAGGGTGGACAGCGCCAGCAAAACGCTCCTCAGGGCGGACAAAACGGTCAAAGGCCCCAGAATGGGCAGAACGGTCAAAGACCTCAGGGAGGACAGAACGGGCAGAGGCCTCAAAACGGACAGAACGGTCAAAACGGACAGAACGGTCAAAACGGACAGAACGGTCAAAACGGACAGAGACCGCAGGGCGACAGAGGCGGACAGAGCCGCTACGGTCAGCGCCCCTCCGAGGATCCCTTTGCGCGCCGCCGTGAGAATATGAACCGCGAGGCAAGCGGCTTCAAGGGCGGACAGAACGGTCAAAGACCTCAGAACGGACAGAACGGTCAGGGTGGCCAGCGCCCACAGAATGCGCCCCAGGGCGGACAGAGGCCCGCGCCCCAGCAGCAGACACAGCCCCAGCAGGCTCAGCGCCCCGAGGCAGTAGCCGAGGCGGCAAAGCAGGCATCGACCCTTCGCCCCGCCCAGCAGGCTCAGCAGGCCCAGATGGAGAGAAGGCAGAAGCAGGCAGAGCAGCCCAAGGCGCAGCCCCAAGCTCCCAAGAAGGAGGAGAGAAAGGCTCAGCGCCAGCAGTTCCGCACCATTACTCCCACCGCTGACAGAACGGTTCAGGGCGGTGTAAATCTGGATGCCGAGTATTCCACCCAGGAAAAGGGCAAGAGGGTTGTTGACCTTCGTACCACAGAGGTCGACCTCTCCAAGTACGATGAGCGTTACAATGATCAGTATTACGCAATTGCCCGCGGAACCGAGAGCGCAAGCTCCAAGACCAAGGTCAAGCGCCAGGATAATCGCGGACAGAGCAAGGGCTCCAAGCAGGATAGGGAGAGAGAAAGAATCAAGAGAATGGAGGCTGAGCGCGCAAGAGCGAAGCAGCTTGAAATCACCGTTCCCGATGAAATCACCGTGTCCGAGCTTGCTATGAGAATGAAGAAGACCAGCGCCGAGGTCATCAAAAAGCTTATGATGATGGGCGAGATGAAGGGTCTTAATGATGTTATAGACTACGGCACAGCCGAACTTATTGCCGACGAGTTTGGCATCAAGGTTGAAAAAGAGGTCGTTGTCACCATCGAGGAGCGTCTCTTCACCGAGGCGGAGGACAATGAGGAGGATCTCATCGAGAGAGCGCCCGTTGTCTGCGTAATGGGACATGTTGACCATGGAAAGACATCTATCCTCGACGCGATCCGACATACAAATGTAACACGCGGTGAGGCAGGCGGTATTACCCAGGCAATCGGTGCATACCGTGTAAGAATTAATGACAAGGATATCACCTTCCTTGATACTCCCGGTCACGAGGCCTTCACTTCAATGCGTATGAGAGGCGCCCAGTCCACAGATATTGCAATCCTTGTTGTTGCCGCAGATGACGGCGTAATGCCCCAGACGGTTGAGGCTATCAACCACGCAAAGGCCGCAGGCATTGATATCATCGTTGCAATCAATAAGATGGATAAGCCCACGGCAAACCCTGACAATGTTCTTAACCAGCTCACTCAGTACGAGCTTGTTCCCGAGCAGTGGGGTGGCGATGTTATCACAGTTCCTGTTTCTGCCCACACCAAGATGGGTATTGAGGATCTTTTGGAGAGCGTTCTGCTTGTCGCAGAGGTAAAGGAGCTTCGTGCCAATCCCACCAAGAGGGCAAAGGGCTTGGTTATCGAGTCCAAGCTTGATAAGGGCCGTGGTCCTGTTGCAACCGTGCTTGTACAGAACGGTACACTCCACCAGGGCGACTATGTAATCGTAGGCACCGCAACCGGTAGAGTAAGAGCGATGGTAGACGATAAGGGCAGAACCGTCAAGAGCGCAGGTCCCTCTGTTCCTGTTGAGATCATCGGTCTTGACGATGTTCCCCAGGCAGGTGACGAGATGAATGCCGTTGAGGACGAGAAGATGGCAAGAACTCTCGCCGAGCAGAGAAGAGAAAGACAGCGTCAGGAGATACTCTCCGCCAACGCCAAGGTCAACCTCGACGAGCTGTTCAGCCGTATCTCCGAGGGCGTTCAGACGCTCAATATTATCGTAAAGGCGGATGTTGCCGGCTCTGCAGAGGCGGTAAAGGCATCGCTGCTTAAGCTTACCAATGACGAGGTAAAGGTAAATGTAATTCACTCCGCAGTTGGTGGTATCACCGAGAGCGATGTTATGCTTGCCTCCGCCTCCGATGCTATAATCGTCGGCTTCAATGTTCGTCCCGACAAGAACGCGCTTGATTCGGCAGAGCATAACGGAGTTGATATCCGTTGCCACCGTATCATCTATGAGATCATCGACGAGATCGAGGCGGCTATGAAGGGTATGCTTGCTCCCGAGTTCCGTGAGGTTCTTCTCGGCCACGCCGAGGTACGCCAGACCATCAAGGTTCCCGGTGTCGGCATCATCGCGGGCTGCTATGTCCAGGACGGTAAGATCACCCGTCAGTCCTCTATCCGTATCGTTCGTGACGGTATTGTTATCTTCGAGGACAGAATCTCCTCTCTTCGTCGCTTCAAGGACGATGTCAAGGAGGTCAACACCGGCTATGAGTGCGGTGTAGGTATCGAGAAGTTCAACGATATCCGCGAGGGCGATACCCTTGAGGCATTCATTATGGAGGAGGTCGCGAGATAATCTCGCCCCCAAGACTAACAAAATAAGCACGCCCCACGGCAAAAGCCGTGGGGCGTGTTGCGTTATTGAAGATAATTGATATAAATAATGCAAATTATTATTTACATAATCAGTCTTTGGATGCGCCGCTGACTGCACCGAAGATTGCCGAAACAATACCTGTAAGGATGCCGCCAATCGGGAAGGCTACCCAGGCAGGATGCCATAGATTCTTCAACAAACCCAGGAGGAGAAATACTATTGTTGCAACCATCATAATAGATGAGTTGATTGCCTCAAGGAGCTTTTTTTCTTTTCCTCCCTCGCAAAGCTCCAGGGCTCTCTCGGTGACAAAGCCCTCCTCGGATATGCGAACACCGGTATAGACGATCATAGATACGCATATTGCAATTATAAGCATAAACCAACCGAATATGCGGTGCTGTATGTTGTTTGCGACCGATCCGTAAAGTAACCATATCAGCATTATAACATTAAGAATTAAAAATACTATTGCAATTGAGAAGAGCCAGGGCGATAGACGGAAGAAGTGATCCTTTTTATAAGAGTCCAAGGGAATGCGCGGTATATCCTTGGTTTTTATAGCGTGCGATATACCGGAATAAACAAGCGCACCTGTTCCCAGAGCGACAAAGGCAAGTAGAGTAATTGTTCCGTATATTTCATTACCAGTGTATCCCAGAACAAACAGCATAGCCGAGACACCGCTTATAATTATAAAAACACCGAGAGCAACTAATAGGGCAAGTCTTTTGAAAAGACTTCGTGTTTGTGCAATTGCAGTATCATAGCTTACTTCACTGTCGCATTCGCCATCCGCTTTTGTTGTTACATCTCCCCTTACCAGGCTGTCAAGGTCGCAGCCGAAAATATCACATAGCCTAATAAGTGTATCTACATCCGGAAGCACAGAGTCGCTCTCCCATCGGGATACGGTTTGTCGGGAAACCGACATCATTTCGGCCAATCTCTCCTGGGTAATTGCCTTTTCTTTTCGTAAATAAGCAAGATTTGTTCCTAAGCTCATATTATTCTCCTTTGCAAAGGGTAAGTATGCCCCTGATGATATTATTATACCAGCGCAGAGGGGAGCGGTCAATCAACTATAAGGTGGAATATTGCGCATTTATGTAACACGGCGTGTTACATTGTATGATTTTGCAATGAATTTCAGCTCTTTTTCCCCTGTGCGCCCTCTATATTCCTGATATAATGGAAGATATATTGCTGAGCCATTCCGCGATACGGACCCAGCGCATCTACATCAAGCTCGCCGTCAAAGTAGGTGTCGATCGCTCGCTTCATCCAAACATCAATGGGGAAGGCATCAAGATTGCCAAAGCCAAAAAGGGCAACACAGGAGGCAACCTTGTCGCCGACACCGCGTATTTCCTTCAGGCATTCTAGGGTGTGAGTGAAGCTTCTGGCGGCGGCAATCATATCAAGCCTTACCCTGCCGTCGGCTACTCTTTCGCAGGCATCGAGAATATAGCCATAGCGGAAGCCGGGGTGGGAGGGGAGAAGCCCTTCGGGATTTTCGAGGATATCCGAGGCAGAGGGGAAGGTATAGCACCTACCGCATTCGCGGCATTTTTCTTCACACGGGGTGCCGTCAATCTGCTTAAATGGGCATTTTTGCAGATTGTTATGTAAAGCAAGATTTACACCATACTCGGCGCAGATTTGCCTCACTATCTTACGAATTCTTGGTATGTTATTATTCTGGGAGATGATAAACGAGATAAGCGTCTCAAAGGGCTCCTGGCGTAGAATGGCAATTCCGCCTGCCGCGTCTGCCGCCGCTTTAAGCCACTCCGAGCTTGTGCGCCGAAGGATATCATTCTTTATTTCTGCCAGATCGGTGTCAAGGTTGAAATACGGAATACCCACCATGTCAACCAAGGCATCGTCGTCGGTGAAGAAGATAAGCTCGCCACACTCCCTTTGTCCCACATCAAGGATATGACCGTATGCCACCGTCACATATCTTGCTGATAGCTCATTGCATTCGACCCTCTCATAGCGGAAGCACTGTCCGCACTCCATCGTGTCGGTTAAATTGTATTCGCCAAGGCCGCCGATTACGATACAGCTCTCCTTGCCGATTTGCTCCTTTATTTTGAACATTTTTGCTCTTACCTCTTGAAAAACAGTTTTTGATATTGTATAATGTAAAGAGAAATATTATTTTAATATATTTTATCACAAAATTCGCCTTTTTTCAAGAGGGAAATGTGGGCATTATGGAACAGATATATATGATACCGGTGACGGAGGCCTTCGAGGCTACCCTTGCCGAGCCGCAGTGTGGCTGTCCGATATGCCGGCTTTACAAAAAGCTGCAGGAGGATGAGCTTGATATCATCCTGGGCGCGTCGATGATGGAGCCGGATATCAGAATCAAGACAAACGAGCAGGGCTTTTGCCTGACTCACTACAATATGATGCTCGGGCGCAGGCGAATGCTTGGTATGGGGCTTATGATGGAGAGCCACCTTGTCGAGGTGGAAAAAATGCTGGACGGACCTGCATTCCTTTTTGGAAGCAAGTCACAGGCGGCAATAGGGGCTCTCGGTAAGCTGGAGGAAAGCTGCTATGTCTGCGGCAGGGTTGAAAAGAACCTCAGCGCAATGATTGCCACTACCGTGTATCTTTGGGAATGCGACCACGAGGGCTTCCGAAAGAAGTTTGAGGGGCAGCCCTGGTTCTGTCTGCCGCACTACCGCGCTATGCTGGACTACGCATCGAAGAAGATGCATAAGAAGATATTCCCGATGTTCTACGAGATGGCGCACGGTATACAAAAGAAATACATAAAGACCTTGCAGGGGGATGTCAGCTGGTTCTGCAAGAAGTTTGATTACCGCTATGACGAGGAGCCCTGGTATAATTCCAAGGACTCGGTCAAGCGCTCGATACAATTCCTTGGCGGCTGCTTTGGCGAGGAAGAGCAGCCTAAAAGATAGGAGGATGAAAAATGACAATTGAGAAAATTGAAATAATTAGCTTTGGATTGCTCCGCGATACGATACTGGAGTTTGGCGAGGGCATAAATATCATTGAGGGACAGAACGAGTCCGGCAAGACCACGATCGCCTCCTTTATCCGCTATATGCTATTCGGCTTCGACTCTGCCGAGGTGGAGGGCGAGCTGTCCGAAAGACAAAAGAGAATAAACTGGGACAGCGGCGTGGCACAGGGCAAGATGGTTGTCCGCATCGGAGATAAGAGGTATCTCATATCTCGCTCCACCATGCCTGTTACCGATTCGCTTGGCAAGATGACATACAGGGAGGAGTCCTCCATTATTGACCTGGAGTCCGGGGCTACCGCCTTTGGCAAGATTCCGGCGGGAGATGTTTTCCTCCAGGTTGGCAAGGAGCTGTTTGAGAACACCGCCTATGTGGGGCAGATCGGCGACTCCGCCATTGACGAGGAGGCTGTAAAGCTTTCTATTGAGAACATACTCTTCTCCGCCTCCGAGAGAATGAATAACCAGCGCGCTATGTCTCGCATCCGTGACAAGATGGAGGGGCTTATTCACCGCAGCGGCCAGGGCGGTATTATCTATGAGCTTGTCAGCAAGCAGGAGGAGATGCAGAAGGCGTTGGATGTCAGCGCTGAGTCCACCAAGCAGATACTTGCTAAGGAAAGCGAGCTTTATCGCATCCGTCTGGACAGGGCAGACGCGGAGGGCAAGCTTGAGAAGTTTTACGATCTCGATGCGGCCTACAAGAATCTGATGCTCATTCAGACCTTCGAGCAGCTCCACGAGCTGGAGGAGAATTGCGAGAACAAGACGGCTGAATATAACGCCTTCATCGCTGACAATACCCGCGCGGGCTATGTACCCACCGAGGCATATCTGACCGATATCGCCGTTGCGCGCCGCAGTGTAAACGATTCCTACCACGCCCTTCGTGATGCCGAGGCGAGGTATGACGAGGAAAGGAATGCTGTCGGTATCACCAAGGAGATAGAGAGCTATATCACCACCTGTGACGATATGGGTGGCGAGTCGGTGGCGCTTGAAAACGGTAAGCGCAGCTATATGGGAATGCTCAGGGACTTCGGACTTGGAATTCTTACCGCCCTCGGTGTGATTGCCGCCATTGTCTACCAGATCGTGGCAGGCGGATTTATGGGCGAGGCCCTTATGCGTATCATATTCGGTGTTATTGGCGTAGCAGCTCTTGGCGGCGCTATCTACTTCGTTAATTCCGCTCTTAAGAACAAGGCTGCCCTCGATGGGCTGAGCAAGCGCTTTGGCGTTGACAATTATGCGGACTTCAAGGGAAAAATTGCCCTTATAAACGAGGCGAGAATAAAGAGAGATGCAATGGTGCGCGCCATCGAGTCGGCTAAGGCTGCGGTAGAGAGGGCAAGAGAGAGATATGACGAGTCCAAGGCAGAGCTTACAAGGGTAATAGTCCGCTGGGGCGAGACTCCTCCCACCTCCGCGCTCAACGATTTCCTCGATGACCTGGAGAACAGGGTCTCCGCCTTCCTTGAGCGCAAGAGACTTCTTCTTGAGGAGAAGAACACTGTTGAGCTTACCGTAAGAGAAATAAGACATACCCTCTCCGACAAGAATGAAATTGATATCCGCGCTCAGGTTTCTCCCATCAAGAGAAAGGCTCTGTCGGTTATCAACCACGATGAGATCGTAACTAACATTGCCAAGCTGAAGGTTATGGTTGCCGACCTTGACAAGAGGATATTCGCTATTGAGAGCGAGCTGGTTGCCCTCCGCGCAAGAGCGGCAGACCCGGCAGACCTGTACACCAAAATCAAGGCGATGGACGAGAGGATTGACGACCTGCGCGCAAGGCATAAGGCGTACTTCATCGCGTATAAGACCATAGAGAGCGCCTCGGATAACCTCCGCTCCCGCATCTCTCCCAGGCTCGGCGAGTATGCTACCGCTCTTATGGGAATAATGACCGACAAGAAATATACCGGCTTTGATATAAGCAACGGTCTTGAAGTGACCTACACCGATCAGAGCGGTGTGCAGAGAAGGGTAGACTTCCTCTCCGGAGGCACCCGTGATCTTGCCTATATTGCCGTCAGAATGGCGCTTATCGATATGCTTTATACCGAGAAGCCTCCTGTAATTTTTGACGAGAGCTTTGCCCACCAGGATAACCTCCGCGCTCGCTCGATGATGAGGGCGCTTAAGTTCCTCGGGGACGATGGCTACCAGAGCTTTGTATTTACCTGCTGCGCCAGAGAGGGCGACCTCGCCAAGGAGCTTTCGGGGAACGCTCAGGTGTTCAAGCTTTCGGTTGGTATGGATGACGCATTGTAATAGATGGAGATGAATTGATAACTATGGAAAGCAAAAGAATTCTGATAATCGGCAGCGCTAATATGGACCTGTCGATGAATATGTACCGGGTGCCCGAGGTGGGCGAGACGCTTATCGATGACGGAGGTGTTGCCTATGTTCCGGGCGGCAAGGGCGCAAATGCTGCGGTTGCCTTCCGTAAGCTGGGCTCTGACGCCATCCTGTGCGCCAAGCTTGGAGCCGATCTCCACGGACAGAAGCTTTACGAATACTACAAGAGCCTTGGGATCGACACCTCCTTTATCAAGGTGGACAGGGATAATCCCACCGGCTTTGCCGCGGTGATGAAGGAGAGCGACGGAAACAACCGTATTATCGTATATCCCGGCGCAAACGCCAACCTTTCGGTGGAGAATATTGCCGAGGCGATGGACAGCAATCCCGATGCGGTATATATCGGCTTTGAGATCCCCTTCGCTATGGCTCTTGCGGCGGCGAAGATGGCAAGCTCGCGCGGTATTCCGATCTTTGTTGACGCGGCTCCCGCAAGCAAGGAATATCCCCTTGAGAACCTGCCACCTGTCGAGGTATTCTCTCCCAACGAGTCGGAGACTCTTGAATACACCGGCATTCTTCCTCAGGGGACCGAGTCCTGCCTTAAGGCGGCGCTTGCTCTGCACAGAAGGGTCAAGGCAAAATATATCGTAATCAAGCAGGGCGAGCGAGGCTCCTTTGTTTACGACGGACATACTCGCTATAACTTTATTCCGGCTATGAGAGTTGGCAAGGTTGTGGATACCACCGCCGCAGGCGATGCCTTCACCGCCGCTCTTACAATTGCCTACCTGAACAACGGAGGAGATATCCAGCAGGCGCTTAAATATGCTACCTGCGCAGGCGCATTGACCGTAACTCGCAAGGGCGCGTCTACCTCTATTCCCACAAGAGACGAGGTCGAAGCTGCGTTGGCTCAGGGCGAGCATTACTGATTTACCAATTGAGAGGCATATTCAATGGATAGCTATAACCTAACCGAATATCGGTTCCCCTCTGCGGACGGCTCGCATACAGTCTACGCAGAGATATACACACCCAAGCACAGAACAGCAAAGGGCATAGTCCAGCTCTCCCACGGTATGACGGATTACACGGGGAGATATCTGGCGCTTGCCGAGCATCTTACCAGGGAGGGCTACATCTTTGCAGGTCATCATCACATAGGACACGGTTATACCGCGGGCAGTGATGAGGATCTTGGCTATTTCGGGGAAAAGGACGGTCTTGATATCCTTGTTCGTGATATGCACACGATGAACAGGTATTTAAGAGAAACCTATCCCACCCTCCCTCTCGTTGTTCTCGGACACAGTATGGGGTCCTTTATAGCCAGGCTTTATGTGCTTAAGCATCCGCATAGCGAGGTAGGAGCAATCTTCCACGGCACAGGCGGACCGAATCCGCTGATACCTCTTGGCAGGCTTATCGCCAAGGTAACAGGTTGGATACACGGCTCGCGCCACCGCTCCCGCTTCATCACCTCGATGGCGTTTGGCTCATACAATAAGCGCTTTCCCAAGGAGGAGGGCGAGAATGCCTGGCTCACTCGCGAGCTTTCGCTCGTCTCGGGAAGAGCCGAGGATAAATTTACCAATTTTACATTTACTATATCCGGCTACCGCGAGCTGTTCAGGATGATTGCACAGTCCAACTCCAAGGAGTGGTTTCGCGACTATCCGCGCGAGATGCCAACTCTGATAATCAGCGGAGATATGGATCCCGTAGGCGACTACGGAAAGGGACCGGAATATATCTACAAGCGCCTGATGAGCGAGGGGCATGGCCCCTTCTCGCTTAAAATGTATTCGGGCGCGCGCCACGAGCTGTTCAACGAGACTAACCGCGAGGAGGTCTTTGCCGACATCGTCAAGTGGCTGGGGAGCATTATTCGATGATAAGGGCTCTCTCAATTACCGGCCCGACAGCCTCGGGAAAGACCGCCCTGTCGCTTGCCTGTGCACAGAGGTTGGGCTGTGAGATAATCTCCTGCGACTCGATGCAGATATATCGCGGAATGAATATCGGCACAGCCAAGGCTACCGAGGCGGAGCAGGCTAGGGTGCCTCATCATCTTATCGATATACTTGAGCCGAGCGAGGCATACAGCGCCGAGCAATACCGCGAGGATGCTATGAGGGCTGCGGAGGAGATCGTCGCAAGAGGCAAAATCCCTCTTTTCGTCGGCGGAACAGGTCTTTATATCGATACCGTGATTCGTGGTAATTCACCCGAGTCACCGCCATCCGACCCAGCCCTTAGCGAGCGGCTTCGCAGGGAGGGAGAAGGCGAGGAGGGCAGGGAGGCGCTCTGGCAGCGGCTTCTTGCGGTTGACCCGGACTCCGCTATGCGCACGCACAAAAACAATGTGCGCAGGGTGGCAAGGGCGCTGGAGATATATATGCTCACCGGTAAAACCAAGACCTTTTTTGACGAGATGTCAAAGGGGGGTAACAGGGATATAGAAATAGGAATGATAACCCTGGATATTCATAACAGGGATACCCTGTATGACAGGGTCAACACAAGAGTGGACCTGATGATGGAGGAGGGGCTTCTCTCCGAGGCGCGAGCGCTTTATGAGAGGGGGCTTCTTGACCGAAAATATACATCCTCACAGGCGATTGGCTATAAGGAAATGCTCTCTTATCTTCTGGGCGAGGAGAGCCTGGAGGAGGCAACCGAGCAGCTGAAGCTCTCATCGAGGAGATATGCCAAGCGCCAGCTGACCTGGTTCCGCCACGAGACGGATGCCCATCGGCTCTATCTTGATTTGGAGGACGGTACGCCCAGGGAGAGCGAGGAGCTGATATTATCAGCCTGTGAGTTCTTCACAAAATTTTTAAGTCGAAACAATTAACTGCCACGGGGCAATGAGAGGAAAGAAAAAATGAATGCAAATGAGCTTAAGGAATTATTGAGAGGCGGCGCGCTTAATTGTCGCACAGACCTATACGAGGATACTGTAAGGCAGACCGAGCGAATTCTCGCCGCCATTGATACCTTCGAGAGCCTGTACGGCAAGGATAGAGAGCTTTTTGTTCTCTCTGTTCCCGGCAGATCCGAGATATCCGGCAACCACACGGATCACAACCGTGGCTGTGTTCTTGCGGGAGCGATAAACAGAGATATTATAGCCATAGTGTCTCCGAATGAGGGGGATACAGTAAGGCTGA
Organism: Clostridia bacterium; assembly: GCA_017462445.1. Next base: position 1,694 of record JAFTRB010000056.1, on the reverse strand, counting down.
AGTCGGAAGGGTACGAGGAGAGTGTTGTTGATATTGCGGACGCCGCCGAGCCTGCCAAATTCCGCAAATTTACCTCGCGCGCGCTGATTGGCGGTATGATTGGAGGTTTTATCGGCAGAGGGCTTAAGGTTGGCGGCTTTGATGCCTACACCAACACCGAGGTTCTTCGCGGAAGCGGACTTTCCTCGTCTGCCGCCTTCGAGGTTATGATAGGAAATATTCTCAATCATCTGTTTAACGGCGGCGAGGTTGATAACCAGGATATTGCGATTATGGCAAGAGAGTCGGAGAATGTCTACTTCGGAAAGCCCTGCGGTCTTATGGACCAGATGGCGTGCGCCGTTGGCGGCTTTGTGTTCATCGATTTCGGCACAGAGGCTGACGGAGTTTACAATCAGACGGTTGGGGATAGACCCTATGTACGCCCTGTCGAGTTTTCGCTTAAGGAGCGTGGCTACGCGCTCTGTATAGTTAACACCGGTGGCAATCACGCAAATCTGAACGATGACTATGCCTCGGTTCCCTCCGAGATGCACGCCCTGGCAAGGGAGCTTGGCAGAGAGGTTCTCCGCGGAGCCTCGGAGAGTGAGATCGTTTCCGCTATTCCTGCCCTCCGTGAGAAGCTCGGTGACAGAGCTATCCTGCGCGCCCTTCATTTCGTAAGGGAAAACGAAAGAGTAAAAAATGCTTATGCTGCGCTGGTCGGCGGCTCGATTGATGAGTTCTTCCGGATCATTCTTGCATCTGGAAGCTCCTCCTTCCAGTATTTGCAGAATGTATATACTACAATAAATGTAGGCGAGCAGGGGCTGTCCCTGGCGCTTGCCTTGACAGACGGCTTCCTTGGAGGCAGGGGTGCCTTCCGCGTTCACGGCGGTGGCTTTGCAGGCACGATTCAGGCGTTTGTTCCGCTTGATATGCTGGATAATTACATTGCTCTTATGGATTCTGTTTTTGGCGAGGGTGCGGCAATGCCGCTTAACATCAGGCCGCTTGGAGCCTGCAGGCTCTTCTGACAGAAGTCCGCTTTATCGTACAGTGTCCTTGGTATAATGTACTCGTAAAACAACAAAGGAGATTTGAAAAATGGCAGCAAAAAAGACAACAGCACAACAGGAAAAGACTCCGGTACAGGATAAGAAATCCGCACTGGAAACAGTTATTGCAAGAATAGAGAGAGAATGCGGCAAGGGTACGATCATGCGCCTTGGCGAGACTACCGCGCTCAATGTGTCGGCGGTTTCCACCGGCTCGCTTTCCTTGGATTTTGCCCTTGGAGTAGGCGGAATTCCTCGCGGAAGAATAACCGAGATCTACGGCCCTGAGTCCTCGGGTAAGACCACCATTGCCCTCCATGTAATTGCGGAGGTGCAGAAGCAGGGCGGCAATGCGGTATTTATCGATGCCGAGCATGCGCTCGATCCGGTATATGCCAAGCACCTTGGCGTTGATATCAACAACCTCCTCGTTTCCCAGCCCGACGATGGCGAGCAGGCGCTCGAGATTGCCGAGACAATGGTTAATTCGGGTGCGGTGGATATCATCGTTATCGACTCGGTTGCGGCTCTCGTTCCCCGTCAGGAGATCGAGGGAGATATGGGAGCAAGCCATGTGGGCGTTCAGGCAAGACTTATGTCCCAGGCAATGAGAAAGCTCTCGGGCGCTATTGCAAAGTCCAACGCGATTGTAATCTT
>JAFTRB010000055.1 GCA_017462445.1 Clostridia bacterium | reverse complement strand
TCGGTATGATAGTCGCTGTGCTGTGCCAGGTATTATCGAAGTCGGGGCGGGACGACCAGGCATCGCTCGTTTCCCTGGCGGGAGTAATACTTATTCTCCTGTTTCTTGTGGGAAAGGTGGGCGAGCTTGTAAACGCGCTGCGCGAGGTATTCGGTCTATGAATGGCGCTTTAAGTGGGGCTATGCTCGCTTTGCTTGCCGCCTTTATGACATATATGCTGAAGAGCTTGGGCTTTGATGGCGGAAGGCTGGTTTCTGTGGTGGGAATAGTCCTCTTGCTATGTGGCATTGCAAGCGGCCTTTCCAGGATCGTAGAGCTTGTGAAGGGCATAATGTTTATAGAGAACGCCTCCCGCGTGCTTGAGGTAACACTGAAAATGCTTGGTGTGGGATATGTTTATGGCACAGTGTCGGATATCTGCCGCGAGATGGGAGAAATAGGGCTTGCAAACACAGCAGAGGGGCTGGGGCGTGTCGAGATTTTGGTGCTTACAGCTCCCTTTATAGGCGAGATTATCGGCGCGGCAAAAGGATTGCTGGAAATATGAATTATGTAAATAATAGTTTGCAACTATTGGACGAGATGGAGGATATTATCGACGACTTCTCTTCTATCTTGCCCGAAGGAATGGAGGGGCTTGTAAATATCGAGGAGTCGACCGGCGCTCTTGGGTTAGATAGGCTTTTGTCAGAAATAGTTGGGATAATTACGGGGAATGGCTCGACTCTCTTTGCCTTCCTCTTTACTCTTCTTGGCCTAGCGCTGCTTATGGCTCTTGTAGACAAGCTTGGCGGCTCGATGCGTGAGGTGACGGCCAGGGCAATTACCGCCATTACCTCCTCGGTCGTTTTCTTTACCCTGCTCCCGTTGTTCCGCGAGGCGGAGCAGGCGCTTACCTCGCTTAACAGCTTTTTCACCGGACTTTGCGGCTTTACCGTTGCTATAACCTCGATGGGCGGCGGAGCTGTTTCTGCCTCGGCACAGGCGGTTTCCTCCTCGCTTATTGCCAGGCTCTTTGGCGCAATCGGCTCATCTCTTTCATTTATTGTCGCTGTTCTTTTTGTTTTAACCACTCTCGCCCTTTTATCCGGAGATGGCTCTGACGGCCTTCACAGCCTGGTTAAGGGGATTTTCGGTAAAGGCTTGGGTATTCTCGTTGCCGGCATTGGCGGCTTTATCACTCTCCAGACCATAGTGACCGGCATTGCCGACTCCGCCACTATGCGTACTGCAAAATATGCCATTGGCAATCTTGTTCCCGTAGTAGGCGGAAGCATCTCGGGCGCTCTCTCCACTCTTGCCGGCGGGCTTGAGTATGTAAGCGGTGTTGTCGGGGGCGGCGCGATTGCGGTTATGCTCACCCTCTCCCTTTCTCCTTTGGTCCTTCTTCTTGCCTACCGTTTGTGCTTTTTCGTTGCAATATTCTTCCTGGAGCTATGCTCCTGCTCCTTTGGAGCGAAGTGCCTTTCTGCTCTGGGCGGTACTCTTGACAGCCTTATCGCCGTCTTCTCGCTCAGCAGTCTTATATATCTTTTTGAAGCTGTAATTTTTATAATCGGAGGTGTTTTTATTTCGTGAGAGAATATCTTATGCTTGCCTTGTCATTGGCGGTCATCTCTTCGCTTGTCGGGCTCGCCTGTCACTCCTCGCTTTCTCCCACGGCTCGGGTTGGGGTGGCTATTGTAACGCTTGCCGCTATGCTCTCGCCCTTCCTCGAGGTCCTGAACAGCTTTGGCGAGGGACTTCCCGAGCTTGCTCCAAGCGTCCCACCCCAATCCGGAGGTTATATCGAGGTCAGTCAGGAGGCCTTTTCCGATGGGATCGCGCAGGCGATAGAGGAGCGCTTTTCGATTAAATCGGGCGAGGTCGAGGTGGAGTGCATCGGCTTTAGCTTTTCCACCATGCGCGCTGAAGCCGTTCGCCTTTCGCTCAGAGGGAGCGCGCTCCTTGTGGATTACAGAGAGCTTTGCTCCTATGTCGCAGAGAGCTTTACTGATGGGGGGAGGTGTTACATAGATGGACTCGAAGCAAAATAGCTTTTTTGCGTTTCTGAATAAAAAGGGAGGAGTATGGATAATCGTGCTTGTCCTGGCTCTTGGGCTATTGCTTATGCTCGGCTTCTCCGGCGAGGAGGGGGGAAATAGCGAGGAGGAGCGCCTTGCCGAGCTATGCTCGTCGCTTGAGGGGGTTGGAAAATGCCGAGTGATGATTTCCTACAAGGGAAGCACAAGAAGCGAGCCTATTGGCGTTGTTATCGCTTGCCGCGGAGGGGACAGGCTGGAGGTGCGCCACAGGCTTGTGGAGCTGGTCGGCGCTCTTTACGGAATAGGAACAAATCGTATAGCGGTAGAAAAATTGGAATAAAGAGGAATATGTTTGGTCATACCCTCATAATCTTAACCAGTAACAAAAGCAAAGGAGAATGCATACAATGAAAAACGAAAAACTAAAAAAGCTCTTTTCCTCTCGCGTGGTGCGAAGCCTGGCGGTGCTGCTTGTGGTAGCGCTGGTGGGAGTGGCTGTATTTGTCAACTACAAGCTCTTCTATGACCCAATCGGCGATATGGGCTACGGTGATAACAATATGGATGACACCGCCGGTGGCTCTGAGCAGACCGGAACGGGAGCAGGCGAGGAGGAGAATTACTTCACCGCCACCGCTCTTAACCGTCAGCAGTCCAGGGATGAGGCGATTGATGTTCTTAAGCTGGTGAGCGAGAGCGAGGACGCCAGCGCCGAGGCAAAGGCGGAGGCAAATGCCAAGATAGCCAGGATAGCCACCGATATCCAGAACGAGGCAAACATCGAGACCCTGGTCAAGGCGAAGGGCTACTCCGAGTGCGTAGCAATAATCTCGGAGGATGCGGTCAGTGTTATAGTCGCCTGCGAGGAAATGCAGGCATCCGATGCGGCGCAGATTTTCGCCATAGTTTATGACACCACCGGAATAGCGCCCGAGAACATCAGCATTATAACAAAGTAACAAAGGGGCGCGTGAGCGCCCTTTTTGGTTGGCTGGCGGTGGGCGGCGTTCCTCGTTAAAGCTCGATTGGAATAATCTTTTTTGTGCATAATAAACATTGACTAATTTAAAATTTTATGTTATAATGACATATCAAGCTTTATTTGATGGATATGCTTACGAGAGTGAGCAGGAAATCCTTAACGATTGGAGAATATTATGGAAAAGCTAAAGGTTGGAATTATTGGCGCTACCGGAATGGTTGGCCAAAGATTTATCATGCTCTTGAACGAGCATCCCTATTTTGAAATTACAGCTCTCGTTGCAGGCCCTCGCTCTGCCGGACAGAAATACGGCAAGGCGGTGCTTGGTAGATGGAAGATGACCGCTCCCTGTCCCGAGAGAATATTGAATATGCAGGTTATTTCCTCCGACGAGGTCGAGAAGGTCGGCGAGCTGGTCGATTTCGTATTTTGCGCGGTCAGCCTTTCCAAGGACGAAACTCGTGCCCTTGAGGAAAGATATGCCAGGGCGGAGATTCCCGTTGTATCCAACAACTCGGCGCACAGATGGACTCCCGATGTGCCTATGGTCATTCCCGAGGTGAACGATAGCCATCTTGAGGTTATCGAGGCGCAGAGAAGAAGGCTTGGCACCGAGCGCGGCTTCATTGCCGTCAAGCCTAATTGCTCTATTCAGTCCTATGTTGGCGCTCTGACACCCCTCCGTAAGTACGGAATTAAGGAGGTCGTTGCCACGACCTACCAGGCAATCAGCGGCGCGGGCAAGACCTTCAATGAATGGCCGGAGATGATAGACAACCTTATTCCCTTCATCGGCGGCGAGGAGGAGAAGAGCGAAAAGGAGCCTCTGCGCGTTTGGGGAAATGTGGAAAACGGCGAGATCGTCCCTGCTACCAGCCCCGTCATCACGACTCAGTGCCTCCGTGTTCCGGTTACAGACGGACATATGGCGGCGGTGTTTGTAAGATTTGAGAACAAGCCCACCAAGGAGGAGATACTCGAGGCATGGAGAGATTTTCGCGGCAAGCCTCAGCTTCTGGAGCTTCCCTCCGCCCCCCTGCAGTTCATCACCTATTTTGAGGAGGAGAACCGCCCCCAGACCGGCCTTGACCGCAATCTGTACGGCGGAATGGGAGTCAGCGTTGGAAGGCTTCGCGAGGATACCGTCTACGATTACAAGTTCGTCGGCCTTTCTCACAACACGCTTCGTGGCGCTGCCGGTGGCGCGGTGCTTATTGCCGAGCTGCTTTACAGAGAAGGGTATCTGACTAAAAAATAATTGAATGAGCGAAAGAGCGGAGAATGGGTAAGACTGCCCAAAGCATCTCTGCTCTTTCTGCTTTATCGGGTACAAAAGAGGGGTAAAAGTCTTTTATTTTTAAGAGAATAAGGGACTTTTGGTTATTTTGAATAAAATTCAGACAGATTTTTCGTCAACACGGAGAGGGATAAACATTGACGCTCCTATTGACTTTTGTCTATCGAATATGTATAATTATTATAGCAAATAATATATAAGGAACGAAAGGCTTATTAGGTATCTGAAATGAAAAAGATTATAAGTTTGCTACTCTCTCTTACCTTGATCCTTGGCTGTGTGCTTGCACTCGGCTCCTGTGGCGGCGAAGAAGAGCCCCCTGTAGTTGAAAATGTCAGCATCTACGATGTGGCTAAGGCGTCTGCACCCACCAAGACCGTTACCCTGGTTAGTTATGTAAAGGCTAATGGTGATACCCTTACCGATAACTATGTCATGACTGTTGAGGGTAATAACTCCATCTTCGAGTATAATCGCACTCGTATGCTCACTCCCGAGGAGGCAATTGAGCTTGGCGCGGACAGCAGGTATTATACCGAGCCCACTCAGTATATTTACTACAAAGACGGTCTTTACTCTACCGACGGTAGCAATTGGGCAGCAGTAGCTCCCTCCACCGCTATCATCAAGTTCGATCTCAAGGAGGAGTACCTCACCGAGGTTTCCATCACCGAGGATAACACCGAGCTGGTAGCAAAGATTTCTGCTGAGAATATCAAGAATGTGTTTGGCGTAGATTTTGATGTTGATGGCGATTTCACAATCACTGTTGAGTCTAACGGCGTTAACCTCTCGATGGTTCGCGTTTCCGGCAAGACCGGTAGCGGCGCTTCCATAAGCATTAACACATCCTACACCTACTCCAAGCAGACACTGAAATTCCCCTCTGTCGAGGCGGAGGCATAAGAGAGGAGGAGAATGATAATGAAAAGAATTATTGCGTTTGTAATTGCGGCAACTCTTTGTCTGTTCGCTCTCGTATCCTGTGGCGGCGGCGGTGAGACTGTTACTCCCGATACCACTCTTGCGGATATAACTGCAATGTATCGCAACTCCGCTCCCACCAAGACAACTGCTGTTACCACTCAGATCTTTGCAGATACTAAGTTCGTATCCACCAAGATTCTCACCGTCGGTACTGTTACCGATGCAACCGGTACATATGAGGCTGCTATCTTTGATAACACCGAGGAGGAGCTGAGAAATGTTACCGAGGGTGGTGCAAGCGAGGAGATCCTTGATAAGATAAAGGCTGACCGACAGATCACCCTCTATGTTGAGGGCAAGGGCACTAAGAAGATCGACCCCGAGACCGGTAAGGCTGTAGGCCGCTGGAACCCCGACAGCGAGATGTCTATCCCCGAGAGAGGCGATATCGCTATCTTCCTTGACTCCAAGGTTATCACCGAGTTCACCTATGAGGATGGCGTGCTTTCCTTCTCCGTACCTGCGGCAAACACTCTTGCCATTCTTGGTACTGAAATTCCCGCAGATGTAGCCGTTACAATCACCAACGAGGGCGCTGTTGTAACCGGTATCACCATTTCCTATGAGATTGCAGCAGACGAGGAAAACGGCGTTGCTGCCGGTACCGTAGAGATCAAGGTTACTTATTCCTACGATATCGAACCTATTAATTACTAATTGGAGGGTTAGATATAATGAAAAAGATTATAGCTCTTCTGCTTGCGCTTGTATGCGTATTCGCTCTTGTATCCTGTGGCGGAACACCCGAGGTTCCCGATGTTCCCGATGAACCCGACTACTCCAATCTTGAGCCCTTCAAGGCTGCTGTAACCGCATCCGCTCCCAAGACCGCTAAGATTGAGGTTTCTATGGATACTACCATTAGCGACGATCCTATGAC
>JAFTRB010000054.1 GCA_017462445.1 Clostridia bacterium | reverse complement strand
CATATACGCCTGTTGGTCGTAAACGTCGCTTTCTGCTCTAAATCAAGCTAGCCCCGAAAGGCGCTTCGCACTAAGAATACAGATTTTTGCATTTAACCTTCGCTTTTTATCCCGTTTTATCGGTATTCTTAATGACTCAGCCCCGTGCCAATATAAATTACTTCAGCAGCTCAAGAAGGGTGGTCTTGCCAAAGGCCTTTTCCCAGTCACCGGCAAAGCCTGCAATCGAGGTGTCGGTGGTGGTGTGCTGGAGGAGTCTGTGCATTATATCGCTGCCAACCGTGGCGGTGTGACAGCCGACAACGGCGCAGTCAAGCACCTCCTTTGCGGTCTTGAAGGAGGCTGCAAGAATCTGGCAATCGGTGCCCGAGATGGCAAACAGCTCGGAGATATCCGCAACCGTGCCGACTCCGTCGGCGCAGATGTTCTCAAGACGGCTGACATAGGGGGCAACATAGGCAGCTCCTGCGTTTGCGGCAAGCATAGCCTGCGCAGCGGTGAGAACTGCGGTCACGGTGATGCCGTAGCCCTCCTTGGCAAGAGTCATACAGGCCTTGATGCCCACGGGGGTGGCGGGAATTTTAACGAAGGTGTTCTTCTTATTGCCAAAGGCGGCAACGATGGCGCGAGCCTCCTCGACCATTTTGTCATAGTCGGTCTCTGTTACCTGGATGTGCAGCTCCTTGCTCTCGCCAATGATTGCGCGGATCTGTTTGAGGTGGGACACGATGTCACCGCCCTCCTTGGAGAGAATGGTGGGGTTGGTGGTAACTCCCTCAATGGGGAAATACTCGTTGAAATAGCGAATGTCATCGAGGTTCGCCGTATCAAGTATGATTCTCATCTTTTACCTCTTAGTCCTTATATCTTGCGTCAAGCTGGAGGGTGTAGTGATGATCGTAGGCGCTCTCTGCCTCGTCGAACTTGTGGAGAGTGTCGATAACCTCGCCGCCGCGATAGAGTCTGTCCTCGGGAAGGTCCTCGGTCGTACCCATAACGGTGATGTTGAGCTGTCTGCGGCGCGCGCGTACATGATCCCAGTCAACGAAGTAGATGTGAGCAAACTCACCGCCGTCAAGAACGCCGTCCTTGATGGTCATAGTCTCGCTTCTGCCAAAGAATACCGAGCGAAGATGACCGTCGGTGTTCATAGAGGTGAAGTCGCCGGGCTCCTTTACATATCTGCCGAACTGAGCGTGGATAGGGCCGGGATGACGGTAGTCGCCCTCGTCAACATAGTCGGGAATGAACTTGCGCATGATGTCGAGCAGGTCGTGCTGAAGAAACTCGAGATCGAAGGAATCGATATCGTGGGAGCATTCCTGAATCATAACCGAGCAGGTGGTGTGGTGAGATGCGATGCAAACGGTGCCGTTCTTGATGCCGGATGCCTCAACGATCTCGATAAACTCGCGTGAAACGTCGTGGAAGGTGGGTATCCAGCCTCTGGACTGAAGCTCCAATTCCTTTTGATAAACCTTGAATTCCATAATAAAATTCTCCTTTTTGTTTTTTATTTTTAGTTTTTAATTACTGTTATTAAGTCTTTTTCCGACAGCTCCGCCGGGATGAATAAGGGCAAAGTCCATCTTCTCGTAGCCGGTGTATTCCACGAGCGCGGTCTGCACCGCATCGAAGATTGCCGAGGTGACGGCAAAGCTGGTCGTGCCCTGGCAGTTGTATTTGTCGCACTCCTTGGTGACGCGCATGGCAAGAACAATGTCCGCTTCGGTTGCCAGGGGAGAGGAGAGGTTTTCGGTAACGCCGATGATTGTAACGCCCTTCCTCTTGCAGACATCGAGGATCGCCATAAGCTCGTCGGTCTTGCCGCCGCGAGAGGCAAGCACCATAACATCGCCCTTCTTCATATATCCGAGTCCGCCGTGGACAGCCTCGGCAGGGGAGAGAAATCTTGCAGGGCGCTCCACACAGCACATAAGATGGGCAAAATGTCGGCAGGCAATTCCCGAGTGACCGCAGCCGGAGGCGGCAATTCTTTCAGCGGAGGCAAGAGCCTCCACCGCCAGACGGAGCTGCTCACGGTCGATGACCTTCATTGTTTCAAGAATTGACTCCGCCTCTGTTTTGAATGCCTCGAAGGCCTGGTCAAGAGAGGAGTCCATCATCTTCCGTGTACCTCGTCCCAGGTCTTGCGCAGCGCCCAGAGCATCTCCTCTGCAGCAGCCTCGGGGTCGGCAGCCTTAAGGATTCCGCTGGTGCAGCCTGTTGCCTGCGCGCCTGCGCGTATAACATTCGCTACATCCTCCGGTCCGGAAATGCCTGCGCCCTGAAGGACCATAATGTCGGGGTTGATGGCTCTTACCGACTCGATCGTGTCAACAACATACTTCATATCGCTTGCCACGCCTGTGCCGATAAGCTCGGTGGGCTCGGCTACGATAAGATTGGGATTCATTCTTGCAATGGCGCTGACCTCCTCGACGCTGTCTGCGCAGACGATGGTGGCTAGCCCTACCTCGTCAGCTCTCGCGATGGTTGCCTTGATCTGGTCAAGGGTGAGCTTTTTCTCCGCGTGGTTGAGCATAACGCCCACCGCGCCTGCCCCCTTTACGCTCTCGGGCAGCACCGAGCCAAGACCGCGCCCGGGGTAGAGCGAGTCCATATGCTGGGCATAAATATGTAGGTTCTGCGTATTCTCGGCAAGAAGGCGGATATCCGCATACTGGGGGGTGACGATAATGTCAAGGTCGTACTTCTCGGCAATTTTGTCGACCGTCTGCGCCAGGCGGAGCATTCTCTCGCCCCACATAATGCACTTTGGCCCAATCTCGAAGAAGGGGGCGCGAATCTTGTAAGGACTGTACATACTTGTTCTCCTTTTATATTAAAATAAAGCGTGTTTTTTATCTTTTGTTTAACAGGCGGTCAAGCTCGCAGAAGCGCCTGAAGGCATCGGCGTAGTCAGCTTCGCTCGGGGTGTAGACGCTCTCGGCTCTGACCACAGCCCTCGCCGCCTCCTCGATGCTCCGATATGCTCCGTCACCAACCATTGCCAGGATTGCCGAGCCGAGACAGGCTGTCTCCTCCTCGGTCACTGTGTTAAGCTCCATACCCGTGACATCTGCCTTGATAGATGCCCAAAGGGGGCTTGACGCGCCGCCTCCGGTTATGCGTATTTTCGCATTTTTGTCAACGCCGGCATAGTCAAGGTTGCTCTTCAGCATAAAGGCTACCGCCTCCATGATCGCTCTTGCAAGATGCGCCCTGGTATGCGCGAGGGTGATGCCGCTGAAGCTTGCCCTTGCCTCGGGGTTGTAGTTCGGTATCGTCGAGCCGCAGAAGTAGGGGAGCATAGTCACCCCATCAGAGCCTGCGGGAATTTCCCGTGCCAGCCCGTCAAGCTCACGGAAGGACAGCTCGGGAGCAAAATTCTCCTTAAACCATTTAAGCGCCATTCCCGCGGTAGCCGACCAAAGGATCATACAGTATTTGCCCTCAATTGCGTGGATGTGGCAGGGCACAATGCTCTCGGGATCGAACGCGGGCGGCTCATCCTTCAAAACGCAGATTGCCATTATAGTTCCCGTCATCTCGCTTACAAGCGACTCGTCTGTAACGCCAACGCCGATAGTACCGGCTATCTGATCCAGCGTGCCTGCAACAACCTTGATTCCCCGATATTCGCCGACCGTTTCGCCGCTTTTTGCAACACGAGGTAGGGCATTTTCCTCAATTCCTATAAAATCGAGCATCTCGTCCCACCAGCGCATATTATGTATATCGTAGTAGACGGTGGAGGACTGTATCGACGGCTCGGTGACAAAATTGCCCGTAAGCTGATATAGCACCCAGTCCTCAAGCATAAAGACGCGTCTGGTTTTTGCAAAGACCTCCGGGCGGTTGTTTTTTACCCAGAGAAGCTTGGAGGCGGGCCAGCCTGCTGTAATCTCGGGCTGCCCTGTCACATTGTATACCCTCTCTCTGCCAAAGCGCTCGGTTATAGCCTCCGCCTCGGCGGTGGCGCGGTTATCCAGCCAGACAATTGCGGGATAGGTGGGTGTGCCGTATTCATCGGCGAGAATCAGCGTCTCGCCCTGGGTGTCTATGGAGAGGGCGGTTATTTCGCCACACTCATCTTTTAGCTCGTCGATAACGCGCTTGCACATATCGATGTATATCCGTGGGTCAAGCTCGATGAAGCCGCTCTCGCTGTCGGTATCGAGGGTGTAGTCCACTCGCCTCACGCCGAGCCGCTTGCCGCTGCTGTCAAACACCGCCGCCTTCAGCGAGGTGGTGCCTATATCAAGTCCAAGATAAGTTTTCATAGCTCGTCTGCTTTCCTTTTTCTTTGGAACAACTTTCGTTTTGCTTTCTATTTCCACAGTTAATATTGTATCACAACATAAGGTCAATGTCAATATTTTGCACAGATATTGCGCATTTTTTTAAGAGAGGCTTATACCTCGATAACCTCCTTGCCCATTTCACGGAGGGCGGTAATTTCCTCCGAGCTATCCTTTCTTCCCGTGACGAGAATGTCAATATCCTCCAGGCTTGCTACGCGGGAGAAGGCGCTTCTGCCGAGCTTTGAGGAGTCGGCAACCACAATTACCTCCTCGCTCGCCTCAATCATTGCCCGTACAATGCTGGATTCGTTGGCGTAGTAGAGGGTCAGACCGTCGGCGCGGTCGATGCCGTCAACCGAGAGGATACACTTGTTTGCGTGGTAGCGCTCCAGCTGTACTCTCGCGTCGTTACCAAAGGTAAATTGGTATTTTGAATCTATTTCTCCGCCCAGAAGAATGACATTTACCCCCGGATAGGAGCTTATTTCAAGGGCGTTTTGTATCGAGTTTGTAACAATGCTGATGTTCTTCTTGCCCTGAATGCAGTGAAGCACATAGGCAAGGGTGGTGCCCGCATTCATCATGATCGTATCGTTGTTCTCGATAAGCTCCGCGGCAGCCAGGGCGAGGGCGCGCTTGGAAACCGCGTTTGTCATATACCTCTCGGACAGGTCCATATTGGCGTATAGCTTGCCTGTTCCCACAGCCCCTCCGTGGACACGGCTCAATTGCCCCTGGGATTCAAGGAATTCAAGGTCGGTTCGGATCGTTACCTCCGAGACCGAGTAGAGCCTTGATAGCTCCGCCACCCTGACACTGCCGTTTTTTTGCAAAAGCTCGACGATTTCGGCTCTTCTTTTTTCAACTTCAATATTCATTTTCACACTCCCGGAATTGTTTTTCTGTATCTATGATAGCACAAACGAAAGCGAAATGCAATAATTATTTTCGTTTTTCTTTCGGTATGCTTTCGTTTCACTCTCAAAAAACTTGATTTTGGTCTTGACAATAACTCTTCCCGGGTGATATAATCATAATGTATAGAAACACTTGCTTGACATATGCACAAGGAGGAACGGAATATGACTGCTATAATTAACGCAACTCTTGTAATGAGGGATCACTTTATTCCCGACGGCGTGCTTTTCATTGATAATGGTAAGATCGTCGGCTATGGCGAGATGCGCAATACCCCTGTGCCCGAGGGCTGTGAGGTTATTGACGCCGAGGGGCTTTATGTCGGTCCCGGCTTTGTGGATATCCACACTCACTCCGACGGTTATGTATTCTTCCAGGATGACCCCGTCAAGGCGAGCCTCCACCATCTCAGCCACGGAACCACCTCGCTTCTGCCCGCCCTCTATTTCAGTATGGACACCGCAGGATATGTAGAGGCAATTGCCAAGCTTCGCGAGGCTATGAAGCTCCCCGAGTGCCGTAATATTGTCGGCCTTTACATGGAAGGGCCTTATCTTAATCCTAATTTCGGCTGTGACAAGGAGAACAACCCCTGGCGCGGCCCTGTTGACAAGTCGAAGCACCAGCCTGTTATTGATGCAGCCTATGACCTCGCCCTTGTCTGGGCGCTGGCTCCCGAAAGAGAGGGTATCCTCGATTTCGTGCTGGATGTCAAGGCCAAGAACCCCCGGGCGGTATTCACCGTCGCTCACAGCGAGGCGGAGCCCTACCAGATCGAGGCTCTTATGCCCTACGGACTCAAAATCGGTACGCACCACCTGAATGCGACGGGAACGCTGCAGAAGTATCCCGAGTGCCGCACCCCCTGCGTTGACGAGACCGTATACTTCAACCGTGAGATATATGCCGAGCTTATCTGCGACAGCCGCGGCATTCATGTCGACCCCTATCTTCTCCGTCTGACAAGAAAGATCAAGGGGGACGACAGAATTATACTTATCTCGGACGCCTATGCCTGTGACGGCCCGATTCCCGAGGGCTATGAAGGTGTTGACGATATCAACTTTGACCATATGGGCGAGATTGCCGGCTCTAAGATGACCTTGGATATCTCCTGCCGTAATATGATAAAGCATACCGGAGCCTCGGTGTGCGATGTGTTCAGATTTGCCTCCTACAACCCCTCGGTTGCCGTCGGGCTTCTTGACCGCGGTGAGATTGCACTCGGCAAGAGGGCAGACCTCGTTTTCGTGGATTATAAGATGAAGGTGCATAAGGTTATCTTAGGAGGCGAGACGGTATGAGAGAGTATACCGTTAAGCGAGTGGAGGGCAAGCCCGATTGGGCGGCGGTAGAGCCCCTGAAAATTGACACGGTATACAGGGAGGAGCGCGAGGGCGTCAGCGCAGAGGCGAAAATCTGCTATGATAATGACAACATATATGTACGTCTCTCTACCACCGAGCCGAGGACGGTAGCGAAGGGCAGGGACATTCTTGCCGAGCCCTGTCTTGACAGCTGCCTTGAATTCTTCTTCACGCCAATTGAGGGCGACGGAAGATACTGCAATATAGAGTTTAATCCAAATGGCGTTTACTATTTCGGTGTTGGAACATCACTGAAGAGCCGCATTCGCCTTCTCCCCTCGAACATACACATATTCAACGCAAGGATAGCGAGGCGAAACGATGGCTGGTCTGTCACATACCGCATTCCCGTTGGACTTATAAGAGAGCTTTTCCCAAAGTTCAGCCTTTATAGCGGCAAGGAGATGCGCGCAAATTGCTACAAGTGTGTGGAGGGCGGCGATGAGCCCCACTATCTTGCCTGGAATCCGGTTCCCGGTAGGGTATTAAGCTTCCACAGACCGGATAAATTCGGAAGATTTATATTTGAATAATAAATAAATTTACAAAGGAGAGAAAAGAAATGATTGATTTCATTACCGATCCCGCAACCAAGTTTGACTTTGCTCCCGCGGACTTCGTGCCCTTCAAGGACAAGGCGGTTTGCGAGTATGTTCGCAGCTTAAGCGGCAAGGAGCTGGAGAAGAGAGAGCCCTGGTGGCACCCCGAGTTCGAGGTTAAGGTTATGATGAACCCCCACCCCGTGTTAATTTCCACCCTCTT
>JAFTRB010000053.1 GCA_017462445.1 Clostridia bacterium | reverse complement strand
CCGCACGGGTTACATGGAGAGCGATCTTCTCGTTGAAGAGAAGGAGGGAGGGACTCTTGTCGGAAACAACCTCGGTGGGATGGTAGTGACCGTTGTCCATGAGGGGAGTGATGCCCTTGTAATCGGAGTAGGAGAGGCAGAACTCTGCAGAGCCTACGGTGTAGGACTCAAGACCGATACCGAATACCTTGGACTCGAGGGTTACATAAACCTTGGTCTTGTCATAGGGAATGGCGAGAATTTCATCAAGAGACTTCTTGAATCTTGCTCTGGGAGAATAGCGGTCTGCTGGGATATCCTTGTCGCCGTCGGGACTCCAGATGTTCATCACCGAGGGGATACCGGTCTCGTTTGCAAAATACTCCGCGATCTTAAGGCAGGCCTGACCGTGCTTTACCCAGTATGCGCGAGTTGCCTCGTCGGGCGAGGAAAGGGTAAGACCGTCCTTAACCATAGGATGAGAGAAGAAGGTGGGGTTGAAGTCAATACCCAAGCCACGCTCCTTGGCAAAAGCGACCCAGGGCGCGAAGTGACGGGGCTCGATTGCATCTCTGCCAACCTGCTCGCCGTCGGGAATGATTGCATAGCAAGCGTGAAGATTAAGCTTCTTTGCGCCGGGAACAAGTGAGAACGCCTTGTCCATATCTGCCATAAGCTGCTCGGGAGTGGTAGCCTTTCCGGGATAGTTACCGGTGGTCTGGATACCGCCGGAGAGCGCCGCCTTGCTGTCAAAGCCGACAACATCATCACCCTGCCAGCAGTGTACCGACACGGGAACGCTCATAAGCTTCTCAATAGCCTTCTCTGTGTCAACGCCATACTTTGCGTATTCAACCTTTGCGTATTCGTAATTCTTGCTCATAGTTATATACTCCTTTTAATTTGTATCATCATATTTCCGATAGCGGTAGCCTCAATGGGAAGCGCCACTACCCTCTTGCCTGTGTAGCTCTCGGTGAGCGAGTTAAGATATGCGTTCTTCGCGCCGCCGCCGACTATGTAAAGCTCGGTATAGGTCTTGCCAGTATTGCTTTCAAGGTCAGCAATAGCCACCTTGTATCCGTAAGCGAGGCTGACATAAGCCGCGTTGAAGAGATCGCCGGGGGTAACGGGAACAGCCTTTCCGCTTGCGCGCTGATACTCGATTATGGCATCCTTCATGCTCTCGGGCGCCATAAATGCATCATCGTTTACATCAAAGACCTCGGTGTAGCTGCTCGCCTTGGCAAGCTCGACGATATCATCCCAGCCTGCATCGGGGCAAAGCTCGCGGCGGAGGCTCTGGATGATCCACATTCCCGTGATATTCTTCTGATAGCGGTTGTAGCCCACGCCACCCTCGTTGGAATAGCCGGAGAGACGGGACCTGTCATCGGTGATAGCCTTGGGGGTTTTTACTCCAAGGAGCGACCAAGTTCCGGAGGAAACATAGGGCGCATCGGTCTGCATCTCGATTGCCTCAACCGCGCTGCCTGTATCGTGGGTAGCGCAAAGGACGACCTCAAGATTGCCGCCTACCTCCGCCTGTACATCAGGGAGAAGATATCCGACGGTTGTGCCGGGCTGGTAAACCTTCGCCTTAAGAGCCTCGGGAAGCCCCAGAGTATCAAAGATGTAGTCATCAAAGGCAAGGGTATCCGCGTTGATAAGCCCTGCCGTAGTTGCGTTGGTAAACTCCTTGACCTTGTTGCCGGTGAGCTTATACATAAGATATTCGGGTATCATAAGCCAATCGGTAACACCCTCCAGCCTGCCGTCCATCTTGTCACGGTAGAGCTGGTATATACTGTTGAACTTGTTGAACATAATGCCTGTACGGCTGTAAAGTGTCTCGAAGGGAATAAGCTCGTGTACCGCGGGAATAGACTCGTCAACCCTCGCATCACGGTATGCGTATGTGGGCTTGACCTCCTCGGCTCCCTTCATAAGAACATAGTCAACTCCCCAGGTGTCAATAGAGAGACTCTCTATCGCGGGGAAGCGCTTGAACGCCTCGGCAATGCCGGTCTTAACCTCAGAGAAAAGCCTGTCGGTATCCCAGACCAGGTGTCCGTCGACCGTGTCCATTCCGTTCCAGAAGCGGTAGACCTCCTCGGTCTTAAGCGCGCCGTCAGCCATCCAACCGACAATATGCCTTCCGCTGGATGCGCCAATGTCGATGGCAAGATAATATTTCATATCCTCCAACTCCTTTCAATTATTCGTTGTTCGATTGTTCCATTGCGCCATTTTGTGCTACTTTAATAATATCATATAATTATATATCTAGCAAGAACGAAAATTATTATAAAAACAGTCCGAATTTAACCTTTTCTATTGATTTTGGGCTTTGGTTATGTTAAAATTAGAACAAAAATGTTATGCAGGAGGCTATATGAAGCGAGAGCTGATTGAAAAGCTGGCTAAAATGAGCCAGGAGGAAAGCCGCATATTGGGTGGCGAGAGCCTGGACAGAAGGCTCTACTCCACAAGCGAGGATTTCGTCATAAACGAGGCGCGTCTGCACGGCAGCGGCGGAATCAGCGTCAGGACTCACACCCGCTTTACCGCCTTCCCACGCCACAGGCACAACTATGTAGAGATGATGATCGTCCTCTCGGGAGAGATATGCCATACCGTGGAGGGCGAAAGAATATGCCTTGGCGAGGGAGATATCCTGCTTATGAACAAGCATATCTCGCACTCCATCGAGAGGGCAAAGGAAAGCGATATCGGAGTAAATATAATTATGTCCGACGGCTTTATCGCCTCGCTTATACCGAAGATGAGCGAAACCGTCTTCTCTCCCTTTTTCCGCGAGAACGGTAAGGCGGGTGGCGAGCCGATGTATTTCCACTTTGCCTCAGGCGGAAGAAACAGAACTCAAAACCTGATTGAAAATCTTCTGATCGAGCTTACCGAGCCTGACGGCGACAGGGCGATAATGGAGGCAACGGTTGCCCTCTTGCTCTCCTGCCTCTCAAAGCAGAGGGGCGCAAGCCTCTTGGGCGGAAGTATCCCGGAGGACAAGGCGGAAAAAAGGACGATAGCCATTCTCTCCTACATCGAGGAAAATTACCGCACCGCCTCCCTTACCGATCTTGCCGACAGGCTCTATCTGACCGAGCCATATCTTTCACGGCTGATAAAAAACTCTCTTGGGAAAAGCTTCAAGGAGCTTTTGATAGAGGTCAGGCTGAAAAAGGCAAAGGAAATGCTCCTTGGCACCGACCTCTCAATAGGCGAAATCATCAGTGCCGTCAGCTATGATAACCAGTCCTACTTCCACCGCCTGTTCCGTGAGCGTTATGGAGTAACCCCCCTGGCTATGCGAAAGAGCAAGCAGGGATAAATGTAAGCAGAAGTTGTCATTTTCGTTATCGTAAGCCTGGTGCGTGTTAATTTCTACAAAAAAGCGATTACAATTCACGCTTCGCTGGCTCGCTTTATTTTTCCAAGGTCTTTCGCAAGCTTATGGGCTTGTCACCGAAGTAATACATTCAAATAAGTAGAAAAACGCAATAGCAGGGGATTGCCTATTCAAGAGCGTCAGGGAGCATAAGCGCGGCGCAGATGGGCTGTTTTTCAAAAAGCAAGGCGCACTCAGCGGCAAAAGCAGGGCCGACTCAGCGGCAAAAATGACTTGACAAAATAAAGAAAAAGTTGTACAATAGCAATAATATAAAATGATAACTCGAGGAAAGGAGCGTCTATGAACATTATTATCGTTGGATGCGGACAGGTTGGCACAACCCTGGCATCCCAGCTCAATGCCGAGGGGCATAATATCACGGTTATCGATATGTCTGCCGAAAAGGTCAAGATGGTCACAAATAAAATAGATGCGATGGGTGTCATAGGCAACGGAGCCTCCCACCTGACACAGCAGGAGGCAAACATCAAGGAGGCAGACCTGCTTATCGCAGTCACCGACTCCGACGAGTTAAATCTGCTCTGCTGCATTATTGCAAAAAAGGAAGGCAGCTGTCAGACCATAGCGCGCGTGCGCGACCCTGCCTACAACGGCGAGGCATCCTACCTGAAGAATGAGCTTGGCTTAGCTATGGTTATCAACCCCGAGCTTGCCGCCGCCGAGGAGATAGCCCGTGTTCTCCGCTTCCCCTCCGCCATATCCATCGAGACCTTCGCCAAGGGCAAGGTCGAGCTGTTAAAGTTCAAGCTCCCCGAGGATAGCCCCATCGTGGGTATGTCCGTACGCGATGTTATGGCTAGCTACAAGTGCGACATTCTCTTCTGCACCGCCGAGCGCGGAGATGACGCCTACATCACCAAGGGCGATTTCGTCTTTGAGGCGAAGGATATTATCTCCATCATCGCCTCCCCCAGGCGCGCCGCAGCCTTTTTCAAGAAAATCAATTATAAGACCGACTCGGTCAAGGATGCCATTATCGTGGGTGGCGGTGAGATCACCCACTACCTCTGCGCAATCTGCAAGGGGGCAGGCATAAACCTCAAGGTCATTGACGATGATGCCGAGGTCTGCGAGGAGTTCTGCGCCGAGTTCCCCTATGTCACCGTTATAAATGCCGACACAAGTGAGCAGGAAGCTCTGCAGGCGGAGGGAGTTGCTCGCGCCGACGCCTTCCTGGCTCTCAAGGACCTGGACGAGGAGAACATCTTCCTTTCACTCTATGCCAAGGGACAGTGCCACGGCAAGCTTGTTACCAAAATCAAGAGAATTGACTATGACGATGTTATCGGTCATCTCGAGCTGGATACGGTAATCTACCCCAAGAACATCACCGCAAATATGATCGTCCGCTACGCAAGGGCAATGGGCAAGAACACCGGAAGCAATATGGAAACCTTCTATTCAATCATAAAGGGAAAGATTGATGCCTACGAGTTCATCATCAGAGAGGGCTCTCCCGTGGTCGGCAAGCCCCTCGCCGAGCTCCGCTTCAGAAGAAATGTGCTTATAGCGGCAATCCTGCGCGGCAAGCAGGTAATAACTCCGCGCGGATATGATTCAATCCTGCCCGGTGACTCGGTGGTTGTAGTCAGCGAAGCTATAAGCGGTCTTGGCGACATCTCCGACCTGTTAGAAGAAAAGCACAAGTGAGGCTAACAAATGAATTATAAAATGATAGGCTACACTCTCGGGCAGGTGCTTATCTTCGAGGCGCTGTTTCTGGCTGTGCCCGCGATAACCGCTATCTGCTATTTTGAGTGGACAGCCCTCCTCTCTGCTCTTGGCACGGCGGCGCTCTGCGTGCTGTGTGGCTTTATACTGAGCAGGCTGAAGCCACAAAACAAGAAGCTCCTGGCAAAGGACGGACTTGTAATAGTATCCCTCTCCTGGATAGTTATGTCCCTCTTTGGCGCGCTTCCCTTCGTTTTTTCCGGCTCTATTCCCAATTACATAGATGCCCTCTTTGAGACGGTGTCGGGCTTTACCACCACAGGCTCCTCCATCCTCTCGGGCAATCAGCTTACGAATATGCCCCATGCCATGGTTATCTGGCGCAGCTTCACCAACTGGGTTGGAGGTATGGGCGTGCTTGTCTTCGTGATGGCAATTCTCCCCCTCTCGGGTGCTGAGAATATGCATATTATGAAGGCGGAGTCCCCGGGTCCCACCGTATCAAAGCTGGTACCCCGTGTCAGAAAAACGGCAATAATTCTCTATTTCATCTACTTCGTGATGACCATGATTTTGTTTATCACCCTCCTTTTTGATAATGTTGTTGGGAGTGATGCAAAATACAAGATGGGGGTCTTTGAAGCTCTCTGCACCGCCTTCAGCACCGCGGGAACGGGAGGCTTTGGCGTCAAGCCAGACTCAATACTCTCCTTCAGCCCCTTCGTTCAGATCGTCTGTACGGTAGGAATGTTCCTCTTCTCTATAAACTTTAACACCTACTACCTTATCCTGCGCCTCAAGTTCCGCGAGGCGTTCAACTCCGAGGTCAGGATATTCCTGATTATCGTTGCCACGGCAATTGTCACCGTCTCGCTAAACATCTTCCTTACCCAATCGGTGGGTGGAGCCAGCCTCGGCGAGGCAATCAGGCACGCAGCCTTTACGGTAGTTTCCATAATCTCTACTACCGGCTTTGCTACGGTTGACTTCAACGCCTGGCCAATCCTTGCGCTGACGGTTATTACAATTCTGATGTTTATCGGCGGCTGCGCAGGCTCAACAGCGGGCGGTATCAAGGTCTCGAGAATAGTCATTCTCATCAAGGGTATGTTCCGCGAGCTTTCAAGCCAGATCCGCCCCAACCAGGTCAAGCGGATCAACATCGATGGCAGGCCAGTCGAGCGCGAGGTCATACGAACGGTAAACGCCTATATAATTACCTTCGTGCTTATTTTCGCCTCCTCTATAATTCTCCTGTCCTTCGACCCGTATGAGTACATTCTTCAGGACGGAAGCAAGCTGGTTACTAACTTCACAGCCGTTACTACGACTCTGAACAATGTAGGTCCCGGCCTTGATATGGTCGGCCCAACGCAAAACTTCGCATTCTTCTCTCCCCTATCCAAACTTGTCCTGATCTTCGATATGCTGGCAGGAAGACTTGAGCTGTTCCCGATGCTCATTCTCTTCGCTCCTGTCACCTGGAAGAAGACCTGATGTCATAAAAAAGCAATAGCGTAACACAGTTTTCACGACACAAAAGGAGCTGAGTCATTAAGAATACCGATAAAACGGGATAAAAAGCGAAGGTTAAATGCAAAAATCTGTATTCTTAGTGCGAAGCGCCTTTCGGGGCTAGCTTGATTTAGAGCAGAAAGCGACGTTTACGACCAACAGGCGTATATG
>JAFTRB010000052.1 GCA_017462445.1 Clostridia bacterium | reverse complement strand
CCTGATTATTTCACCCTGCTTGAAGAGAAGTCCCTCGCCCTTGCCGCCTGCAATGCCTATATCAGCCTCTCGGGCCTCTCCCGGTCCATTAACAGCACAGCCCATCAGGGCAACCTTTATGGGAAGGCGGTCCAGGCCCTCCTCCCTTACTCTCTTTTCAAACTCGCGATGTATCGCTATAAGATCGATGCGCGTTCTGCCACAGGTGGGACAGGATACTATGTCCATTCCCGCATCCTTATAAAGCCCAAAGGTAGAGAGAATGCGACGGGCAACCTCGACCTCCCTCTCAGGCGTGTCGGTCAGGGATACGCGGACCGTGTCACCTATTCCCTCGGCAAGAAGGGCGCCAATCGCAGCGGCGCTCTTGATTATTGCGCTCTCGCCGCCCCCTGCCTCGGTGACACCGAGGTGAAGCGGATAATCGGTTTTGGAGGCGAGAATGCGGTTTGCCTCAATCATCTCAACCGGGCTTGATGCCTTCACAGATATGATAATGTCACGAAAATCAAATTTTTCTAAGAGAGACGCGTGGTAAAGAGCGCTCTCGGCAAGGGCGGCGGCAGTTGGACCGCCATGCTTGCGGAGAATGGACTCCTCCAGCGAGCCTGAGTTTACTCCAATGCGGATTGGCACGCCGTTGGCACGGCAGGCCTCGGCTACAAGGCGAACCTTTTCGTCATCACCTATATTGCCCGGGTTAATGCGAATCTTGTCCACACCCGCCTCGGCACAGGCTATGGCTATTTTGTAATTAAAGTGTATATCTGCTACAAGAGGCAGGGTGATCCCACGGCGGCGAAGAGCGGTAAAGGTTGCAACCGACTCCAGATCGGGGGCGGTTATCCTGACTATCTCGCAGCCGGCATTGGCAAGGCGCAGAACCTGGTCATAGGTTGCCTCGATATTGTGGGTATCGGTGTTTGTCATCGACTGGATGCTTATATGCTCGCCTCCGCCGATTGCCATATTACCAAGACGAACTCTCCTTGTCTGTCTGCGCTCTATCATCGCTGTACTCCTCCGCTGCTAAAATAGCTGTATGATGTCCTTAACCATTATCACAAGCGACAGCCCCAAAAGAAGAGCGAGACCGACGCCGTTTATTATGCCCTCCACCTTTGGTGGGAGGCGTTTTTTTGTTATCATCTCGATCAATATGACGAGAAGCCTTCCTCCGTCCAGGGCGGGAATTGGCAACAGGTTCATAAAGCCGAGGTTTATACTTATAAGAACGGTTATCTCAAGCACCGAGGAAAAGCCCTGAGCTACCGCGTCACCGATAGCTCCCGAGATGCCGACAGGCCCCGAAACCGCTCCGACCGAATATCTTCCTGTTATAAGGTCATAGATAGACTCCCAGCACATACGCATCACAAGGGCGGTACGGCGGAAGGACAGACCGAATATGTTAAAGAAATTCTTCTCTATTCTCGAAACCTTGATGTCGGCGATGCCGAAAACCTGCCCCTGCTGGGATAGGCGGGGGAACTGTACATCCTCGATTACCATTGTCTGCCCATCACGAACAACCGTGAGATCGACAGGCTCGTGTCCCTGGCGCATTATCTCATAGGAGAATTCCTCATAAATAACCACGCTCTTGCCGTTTACCGCAGTGATCAAATCTCCCACCTTAAGTCCGTAGTCCGAGGAGGGGTTTTCATACTCGAAGCCCTCTACATCGTTAAACTCGCTCTCGGTGATGAAGCCGCCAACGGCGGTATTGCCGTCTACGGTGATGGAAACGAGCAAAATCATTGCAAGGAAGCCGAAAAGAATATTTACGAAGGCTCCCGCCGCGGTGATTATAAAGCGCTGCCAGGCAGGCTTTTTATCGAATGAATTGGGATCATCAGACTCGCCGTCCTCGCCCGCCATTGCTACATATCCGCCAATGGGGAGGATGCCAAGGCTATATTGTATGCCACTCTTCTTTGAGTCATAGGTCAGGAGCTTTGGCCCCATACCGATGGCAAACTCGTTCACCGTAACCTTAAAAATTCGTGCGGTAATAAAATGCCCAAACTCGTGAATGAAAATCAAAAAGCCAAACACGAGGATTGCCGCAAGGACTGTAATAAATGTGTTCAATTCTATTCTCCAAAAATTATTTGTTTGCTATATATTCCTCTGCAACGCGCCTTGCCTCCCGGTCCGCAGAGAGGATGCCCTCCAGGCTTTTCTCCTCCTTATAGGATGTGAGCCTGTCAAAGCCGTAAAGAACGGTGTCATAGATATCGAGGAAGGATATTCGCTCCTCGAGGAAGGCGCCGACCGCAACCTCGTCAAGTGCGTTCATTACCGCAGGCATAGCGCCTCCGAGGGACATAGCCCTCTTGGCAAGCTCCAGGAAGGGGAACGCCTCGTTATCAGGCTCGGCGAAGCTGAGCTTACCCACAGCAAAGAGGTCCAGCTCAGCGCTGGCCGTGGGGAATCGGCAGGGATAATCGACCGCATACTGAACGCACATACGCATATCGGGAACAGAAAGCTCGCCAATTACGCTATTATCAATATATTCTACTGCCGAATGGAGTATGCTCTCGCGGTGAATCGTAACGCGGATATCGGAGGTGGGAATGCCAAAAAGATGCGCCGCCTCGATAACCTCAAAGCCCTTGTTCATAAGGGTTGCGGAGTCAACGGTTATCTTTCTGCCCATTTTCCATGTTGGGTGAGCCAGGGTGTCGGCAAGGGTTACGGAAGCAAGTCTCTCCCTTGTATATCCGTAAAAGGGACCTCCGGAGGCGGTGAGAATAAGCCTCTTGACCTCCGACGGCTTGCCTGACTTAAGCGACTGGAAAATTGCGGAATGCTCGCTATCCACAGGGATAATTTCCACCCCGCATTCTCTCGCTCTTGACATAACTATATCCCCGGCGATAACCAGGCTTTCCTTGTTTGCAAGGGCGAGCCTTTTGCCCGATGCTATGACAGCGAGAGAAGGAAGTAGCCCTGCCTCGCCAAGAATGGAATTAACAACCACCTCTGCCGAGCTGGTGGCTATGCCCTCCTCTATTCCCTCCTCACTGCAGAGAACGCGAATAGGGGTATCCTTAAGCGCAAGAGCCAACAAACGCGCGGCATCGGGGCTTGCCATAGCCACAGCGCGCGGCTTTAGCTCTCTTGCAATATTTTCAAGCGCCTGCCAATTGCTGCCTGCGCTGATAAAGTCCACATTATATCCTCTGCTCCGCGCTACATCAAGGGCCTGTGTACCCACCGAGCCGGTTGCGCCGAGGACGGCAACTGTTTTTGCCATATGACCTCCTTGGGGTTAAAAATCGCCGAAGCTTAACATCGCCCGGCGATTTTTGATTATATTGCCACGAAGGGCGGGAAGAAAAGACAGACTATCATAAGCGCCGCCGATATGGACAGCACCGAGTCAAACCTATCGAGAATACCTCCGTGACCGGGTAGAATGTTGCTGTAATCCTTAACGCCATATTCCCTCTTGATAAGAGATGCCCAAAGATCCCCTATCTGAGCGAGTATGGAGAGGACAAAGCCGAGGACACCAAGGACAAGGTAATTGGCATCCATCGGGAAGAACAGCTCTATTATAAAGCCGTAAAGAAGGAATGCGAGCGTTCCGAATATAACACCCGCAACTGCTCCCTCCACAGATTTTTTTGGGCTTAAAACGGGAGCAAGCCTGTGCTTGCCGAACAGGCTACCGATGAAATAGGCAAAGATATCGGGAACCCAAGCGCCTATAAAGAGCATTTCGAAGTAGAAAACTCCGTTCTCCATATATCTGACAAGGCCGAAGGCGCTGAAGGCAACTATGACATAGGACACCATCATAAAGGCGGACGCCACCGTCTTGTAGCCAAGAACACCACCGGTGAACACCGATACGGCTATCAGGTAAAACATATAGGCGAAGAGCGAGAGGGCGAGTATGATAATATAATTGATCTGCGTATCCGGTCCAAAGAATAAACCGTAGGAGAAGAACGGCAGAAGCGCCGCTAAAAGATAAGACGGAATAGAAATAATAAATTTCCGATGCAGTCCGAGAACACGCAGTACCTCCCAGGTGGCAAGCGCAGACAGTACGCCGAGGGCTATTGGGTAGATAATGTATTCGGAAAAAATTAACAGTGGTAAGCCGAACACGAGTATGCCCAGCGCAGTAAGTAGTCTTACCTTCATACAAACCTCCTCTCGTCAGTGGATAATAAATAATAGTTAGCTTTATTTTGCCTCGCCTTCGGGGTCAAGACCGCCAAAGCGACGCCTTCTGCGGTAAAATTCCTCTACCGCCGCGATCATATCCTTGCGACCAAAATCGGGCCAGAGCGTGTCGGTGACAAAGATCTCGGAATAAGCCCCCTGCCAAATCAGGAAGTTTGACAAGCGAAGCTCGCCCGCTGTCCTGATGATCAAATCGGGGTCCGGGGAATCGCAGGTGTAAAGACGGCTCTGTATATCCTGCTCGGTTATAGGGGAGCAGCCGTCCTTTATTGCCTCATTTACCGCGTGGAGAATTTCATCCCTGCCGCCGTAGTTGAGGGCAAGGTTACATACGAACGCGCGATTTCTTGCCATTTCCTCGATTTCGATGCACTTGTTGCGAAGCTTCTCGGAGAGAACGGACTTGTCGCCCAGGAAGCGCATACAAAAATCAGGATCGCTTTTGATTTTTGGTATAACAACATCGTTGAGGTACTTGTAGATCAGGTCCATAAGCCCGTCAACCTCATCCTTGGGTCTCTTCCAGTTTTCGGTGGAAAAGGCATAAAGGGTGATGTGGTGGACTCCCATAGCGCGGAAGTCCTCCAGTATTTTCTGGATTATCTTTGCTCCTGCCGCATGACCTGCGCTACGAGGCAAAAGGCGCTTTTTCGCCCATCTGCCATTGCCGTCCATAATGATACCTATGGATTGCAGGCGCGAGTCAACTATCGGCAGGCCGTCCTTGTTGTAAGTAAGTGCCAAAGCAGAACTCCTTTTAGATCAGATTTCCATAATCTCCTTGGACTTGGCAGCGGTGATGGAGTCGATCTCCTTGACATATTTGTCGGTAAGATCCTGAACTGCCTTCTCAGAAGCCTTTGCCTCAT
Organism: Clostridia bacterium; assembly: GCA_017462445.1. The sequence goes on along the minus strand of JAFTRB010000052.1, from coordinate 318 downwards.
CCTCGGTCATCTCTCCATCCTTCTTCATCGTCTTAATCTTATCTGTGGCATCGCGACGGATATTACGGATTGCAACCTTGGCGTCCTCGCCCATCTTGGAAATCTGCTTGGTAAGCTCGCGACGGCGCTCCTCGGTGGTGGGGGGGAAGGAGAGGCGGATGCAGCTACCGTCGTTCTGGGGGTTGATGCCCAGATCAGATGTAAGTATAGCCTTCTCGATGCCACGCATAGCGCTCTTGTCCCAGGCGGTAATTACGATGGTACGCGCGTCGGCAACCTTGATCTCAGCTATGGAGGCGATGGGTGTGGGAGAGCCGT
>JAFTRB010000051.1 GCA_017462445.1 Clostridia bacterium | reverse complement strand
TGAAGGTGGAGAACGCCCTGGTGTAGGCGTGGTCATAGATTTCAAGAAGAAGGTCGGTGGTGGTATCGTTGAAGGCAAGAATGTCACCCTCGGCGGTGGAATAGGGAGCGCCAAGCTGCTCGAGCATAGAAATCATCATATTGTCGGTGGACTTGTAGATGATTGGGATAAGGACATTCTGACCGTTGACCTTGAAGTTGCCCTCCTCGTCCTTCTCCATTGCCGCCTCGGCAACCTCGAACATAAAGTCCCAGGTGAGGATATCCGGAACGGTGTAGCCGAGAGCCTCCACAGAGGTCTTGTTGATGTAGATTGCCTCGGTGGAGCGCATAAAGGGCAGAGCGTATTGAACTCCGTCGATTTTTCCCTCGTCGAGGAACTTCTTTACAATGCTGTCCTCGGTCGGTCCGTCAAAGCGAAGAAGCGAGCCTCCAAGACCGTATTTTTCATCCTTGATAAGCTCATCAAGGGGTACAACCACATTATCGCCTGTCATATAGGTTGCTATATGGTCGGGGTAGGTGATGCAGACATTTGGAGTTGTGCCGGTGGAGATATTGGTTATAACATCCTGGTAAATTCGGGAATAATCGGTGTAGAGCTTAAGATTAACCTTTATATTGGGATAGAGCGCCTCGAAGTCGGCTATTGCCTTTTTGTAGACATTTACCTGGTCGATGTTGGTATCATTCTTTGCCCAGAAGGTTATCTCGAAGCGGTCGGTATCCAATATACCTGCTTCGGGAAGCTCGAAGGGGGCGAGAGTCTCGTCGCAGGAGGTAAGCGCGAGGAGCATTGTAAGAAGAAGAGAGAGCGACAGAAGGATACATATCAGCTTTTTCATCCCTTTGTACCTCCTCTTGCAACGCCCTCCATAATCTTGTCACGGAAGACGAGGAACAGAATTATAAGCGGAAGCGATACGGCAACAACCGCCGCCATCATAGCAGGGATATTTTCGCGGCCGAAGCCCGACTCTCGCAGAGCCTGGATACCGTTGGATACAAGATAGCGCGACTCCCTGTCGGTGATAGCTCTCGGCCAGATGTAGGAGTTCCAGCACTCGATAACCTTTAAGATGGTTATGGTAATGACGGTAGGCTTGCATATCGGGAGCATGACCTTCAGCATATACTTGAAGTCGGAGGTGCCGTCGACCTTAGCCGCCTGGTAGAGCTGGTCGGGAATCTGCTCAAAATTCTCCTTCAGAAGATAAATGTAGAAGATGCTTGTCACGCTGGGAAGAATGAGGCCCGTGAAGGTGTTCTTCAGCCCCATCTCGGTTATGGTGACATAGTTGGTGATTACAACAAGCTCGGAGGGAATCATCATAAGAGCAAGGATAAAGGTAAAGAGCAGTGTCTTGCCGCGGAACTCCAGCCTGGAAAAGGCATAGGAGGCAGGAATGATGATTACAAGCATCAGGGCGGTCGTAAGAACGGTGTAGATCAGGGTATTGAGAAAATACTGAAGAAGGGGAACCTTGGTAAAGGCGTCAATAAAGTTCTGGAATGTGGGAGCGATGACGTAGAGCTTTGGTATAATCTCGCCTGCCAGCTCGGCATTGGACTTGAAGGCGGTGAGAATCATATAGTAGAAGGGGAAAAGCACCGCGAGCGCCCATAAGCCAAGTAAAGAATAGATTACACCGGAGGCGATTTTGCCACCGAGGGTGGCGCCATTGATTTTTTCGTTATTATTCATACACGCCCCCCTATCAATTAAGCTTTTGCCTGCGACTTACAAGCAGGTTTATACAGGTTATTGTAAGAACTATGATAAACAGAATGACCGCAGCCGCCGAGGCAAAGGAGGGATATCCTCCGCCCTCGCCATAGAGCATATCGTATATATATCCAACTACGGTATTCATCTCGGCAACATTAAGGTTGGAGCCAAAGAGGGCAACGGCATCGGAATATGCCTTGAAGGCGCCGATGAAGCCTGTTATTACCAGGTAGAATATCATCGGGGAGATCATAGGAAGAGTAATTTTGTAGAAGATACGGAATTTCGAGGTGCCGTCTATCTTCGCTGCATTGTAATAATCCTCCTTGACCGACGCTAGGGCGCTGGTGAGAATAAGAATCTTGAAGGGGAGGACAACCCATACAGTGTAGATGGAAAGAACAAGCATTTTAGCCCAATAGGGACCGCCGATAAAGTCGACGGGAGATATTCCAAACCAGCCTATGACACTGTTTACAAGTCCGACCGTGTATTCGGTAGGAGCAAAGAGTATCATAAATACCATACCGACAGCCAGGGTGTTTGTTACATAGGGAAGAAAATAGATGGTCTGGAACAGCTTGCGCAGAGCCTTGATTGACGAGAGTCCAAGGGATATAAGAAGAGCCAGAACAGTTGACACGGGTACGGTGATGAACACCAAAATGAAGGTGTTGCCAAGCGCCTGGAGGAAGTAAGGATCCTTCAGAACATACTCAAAGTTGAAGAGCCCGACACCGGTATAGTCACCCGAGGCAAAGTTGTATTCCTCAAGGAAGGAATAGATGAAAACATCTATCAGCGGATATAACAGAAATACCGCTATAAATATCAGCGCCGGCAGAAGATAGAGCCACGCCTTTTTATTGTTTTTTTCCATTTTTTAACCCTCCGGCTGAGCCAGGGTGGCGATTATACGCTCCTCGGTGTTCTTGTCAAAGATATAGGTCTTGGAGGGCTTAAGCTCAAAGGACAGCTCCGCGGCGGATGCCTCGGCTATATTCTCCGATGATATAATGGCGCGGACATCCTCGCCTATCGATGATGACACTCGGCAAAGCACGCTTATATCTCTGCCCATTACCTCGACTCTGCCAAGTGAGGCGGAAAGCCTGCCTCGCTCCTTTAACACGAAGCCCTCGGGGCGTACTCCGACATAGACTTCTCCGTCAGCGGCATCGGTGGAGAGAACAGCGTCATCGCCAATGTAAAGCATTCCTCCCTCTACCCTGCCAAGGAACATATTGATGGGGGGCGTGCCGAGAAATTCGGCAACAAACCTGTTTTTTGGCTCGTCATAGACCGACTGAGGCTCGCCTATCTGCTGGACCACTCCGTCCTTCATTACCACTATCAGATCCGAGATGCTCATCGCCTCGTCCTGGTCGTGAGTAACAAACACGGTGGTTACGCCGGTCTTGCGCTGGATGCGACGAATTTCCTCTCTTGTAGCAAGACGAAGCCTGGCATCAAGGTTGGATAGCGGCTCGTCAAGGAGAAGAACCCTGGGCGTCTTTACAAGGGCGCGCGCAATGGCAACTCGCTGCTGCTGTCCGCCCGATAGCTCGGAGGGGCGACGGTCCAGATATTCCTCAAGGGCAACAAGAGCTGCTACCTCCTCTGCCCTCCTGTTCATCTCCTCCTTGGAGAGCTTTTCCTCGCCCTTAAGGTTTTCAAGGGGGAATGTTATGTTCTGCCTTACTGTCAGATGGGGATAGAGAGCGTAATTCTGGAATACCATACCGACACCGCGCTTTTCAACCGGAGTGGCAGTTACCTCATCCTCGCCAAAACAGATGCGCCCCTCGGTGGGCGCAAGAAGCCCGCTTATCAGGTTGAGGGTCGTGCTTTTTCCACAGCCTGACGGCCCAAGAAGGGCAACTAACGCGCCATCCGGAATTTCAAAGTTGAAGTCCGAAACGGCAATAACATCCTCCGCCCCCTTTTTACGGTTGGGAAATCTTTTTGTCAGGTGTTCTAGTAGTATCTTCATACTGTCCCCCTTAAAAATATTTTTCATAATTAATATAGCACATATTGGAAAAAGTTTCAATAGATATAAGAAAAATTGTATATCCCGATTGCTCCATAGAACAGGCTTGCTCCCACCGACCGATAATTAACCGATGGGGTGTTATATTCAGACGGCGGTTTGTAGACCTGGATGGCGGTCATCGGGGTAAATCCCATATATTTTTATCCGATTAAAACATTTTACCTATTATATTTTTCATTTCATCTTGCAAAAAAGCTCTTATAATGCTATACTAACGGTAGATTAATCCATTGAAAGGATGAAGATATGAGAAATCTTTACGAAAACAATCCTGTTAATGCAAGAAGGCTGCAAACCGACCTCCATTTTGCGGACTATGCCAACGAGTACAACTATCTTGGCTTTGTGGACAAGGCCTTCCGCTATATTGAAGAGTTTCAGCTCATGACACCCAGCCTCTGGCGCAGATTTGTAGAGCAGTTCCGCGAGGAGGATGCAGATGCCGAGGGCGGCTGGAGAGGCGAATACTGGGGCAAGATGATGCGCGGCGCCTGCTTCGTATATTCCTACACAAAAAATCCGGAGCTGTATTCCATTCTTACAGCTACCGTAAGCGATATGATTGACAGCGCAGATGATGACGGAAGAATAAGCACCTATGCCAGAAGCCACGAGTTTGACGCGTGGGATATCTGGGCGCGCAAGTATGTAATGCTTGGAATGCAGTATTATCTTGAAATCTGCGTCGATGAGAGCTTCAAGCAAAAGATAATCGAGTCTATGCGCCGCCAGGCGGACTACATAATGGAGAGAGTTGGGCCGAAGGAGGAGGGCAAAAGACCTATTGCCTCCTGCACACGCCACTGGAGAGGCGCTAATGCCTGCTCTATTCTCGAGCCATTCGTACGCCTGTACTCATTGACAAATGACCAAAGATATCTTGACTACTCCAATTACATTGCATCGGTCGGCGGGGCAGATGTGGAAAACCTCTTCCGCCTGGCATACGAGGACGGGCTTGCCCCCTATCAGTACCCTGTTACAAAGGCGTATGAGGTAACATCCTGCTTTGAGGGACTGCTGGAGCTTTACCGCGTTACCGGGGTTGAATGGTATAAGCAGGCGCTTATTAACTTTGCAAACCGAATCCTTGAAACCGACTTCACGGTTATTGGCTGCTGTGGCTGTACCCACGAGCTGTTCGACCATTCCACTGTAAGGCAGGCTAACACTAACAACGGAATTATTATGCAGGAGACCTGCGTTACCGTTACTCTGATGAAGTTCTTCTATCAGCTTCACCTGCTTACCGCCGATACAAGATATGTTGACGCCTTTGAGATATCCTTCTATAACGCATACTTGGGCGCTATAAACACCGACAAGGTAATAGAGCCTACCATCGCAAAGCAGCATCCCGACTGGGTACTTGAGCCATTGCCCTTCGATTCTTATAGTCCGCTTACAGCAGGCACACGCGGAAACGGCATTGGCGGTCTTAAGCTTATGAGCGACAATCATTATTACGGCTGCTGCGCTTGTATCGGAGCTGCGGGAATTGGACTTGTGCCTAAGCTCTCCGTTCTTTCGACAGAGGACGGAATTGCGCTGAACCTCTACATAAACGGCTCTGTTGCAACCTCAACGCCAAGCGGAAAGCCCCTTACTATCACCACCGAGACCGAATATCCAAGGGACGGCGAGGTAAAAATGATTCTCGGGGTTGAGTGCAAAGAATCGTTTACACTAAAATTAAGAATTCCTGCCTGGTCAACAGCCACCCGTGTTAAAATTAACGGCAAAAAGGTAAAGGTTACAGAGGGATATACCTGCATCTGTCGCGAATGGGAGAACGGCGACACCGTCACCCTTACCCTGGATATGCGCACCCAGGCAATTCTTCCTATTTCCTACGGCTCGCAGGTGCTTATGAACAAGGTTGCCTGGGGGCAGAACTTCATTGTCCCCTGCTTTGACAGAGAGGATGAATTAGCTCACAAGCATATTGCGCTTCGCCGTGGCCCGATTATGCTTGCACAGGAGAACAGGCTTGGCTACTCGGTTGATAAGCCTATCGACCTTGCGGTAAATCCCGACGGATATGTTGATGTGGAGCTTGCCGATAAGACTAAAGCACCCTTTGACACTATTCTTGAGGTAACGGCTCCGCTTACTAACGGAAGGCGCATACACCTCTGCGACTACTCCTCCGCCGGAAAGACCTTTGACGAGAAGAGCAAGATGGCGGTCTGGTTCCTGACAAAGTAATCTCTATTTTTCAATTCAAAAGGGGCTGCTTCATTTAGGCATAACCGAAAAAGAGCGAAGATGTCGAAAAACGCGGCATCTTCGCTCAAAATTTTATATTTTTAGTTTTCTTATTATTAGTTTTCTAAGGTTGAAATTCTACGAATTTCTTCTTTTTTA
>JAFTRB010000050.1 GCA_017462445.1 Clostridia bacterium | reverse complement strand
GAGCAGTGGGATGAGGCTCAGGCCATTATGGGCGAGCTACTTGACACCTACCTTGGAAGAGACAACTATGTAATCGGTATTGACGAGGCAGCGTTCTACGGCCCGAAGCTTGACATTCAGTGCAAGAATGTGTTCGGTAAGGAGGACACCATCGTAACCATCCAGATCGATATGCTGCTTGCGAAGAAGTTCGGTATGGAGTATGTTGACCGCGATAACACCATGAAGACTCCCTATATCATCCACCGTACCTCTATGGGCTGCTACGAGAGAACACTGGCGCTTATTCTTGAGAAGTATGCCGGCGCTCTCCCCCTTTGGCTTGCTCCCACACAGGTAACTGTTATCCCCGTTGTAGAGGACTTTGCCGACTACGGAGCTGAGGTTGTCAAAAAGCTTGAGTCTCACGGAATTCGCGCTGAGCTTGACGATAGAAACGAGAAGCTCGGCTACAGAATCAGGTCCGCTCAGCTGGCAAAGGTGCCTTATATGGTTGTTGTCGGCGAGGACGAGATGAACGCAGGCGCGGTTACTGTAAGAGCCCGTGTTGAGGGCGAGGGCGGCAAGTTCAGCGTTGACGAGTTCGTGGCTAAGCTCCAAAGCGAGATCGAAACCAAGAAGCACTGATATGATTTATACATTAAAAAATGATGAAATCACCGCCAAAATTGCCTCCCTTGGAGCAGAGCTTGTGTCGGTGGAGGGGAATGGCTTCCAATATATCTGGACAGGAGATGCCTGGGGGGATCACGCGCCCCTGCTCTTCCCCACCTGTGGAAAGCTGCTTGACAACAGATACAGCTACCGCGGCAAGGAATACAAAATGGGCGGTCACGGCTTTGCCAAGATAAGCGAGTTTGAGCTTGTAGGCGCCAGCGATTGCTCGCTTACGCTAAGGCTTGCATCAAGCGAGGCTACTCTGGCGATCTATCCCTTTGCCTTTGAGCTTATCGCAGAGTATCGAATTGACGGTTGCTCGCTTTATCTTGACCTCACCGTAAAAAACGAGGGCGAGGATGTAATGCCCTATATGATTGGCTGGCACCCGGGCTTTGTGCTTGGCGGTGAAGAGCCGATTAAAAGCTTTTCGCTATGCTTCAGCGGCGAAGAGCAGGCTACTATGCATCCCTTGGTGATGAAGAACGGCAATCCCACCCCCTTCCTCAGCGGAAAAGAAATCGATTTTCCTCTTGAAAATAGCTGTTACAGGCTAAACGAGGAGCAAATTTACTCAAACGATACATTAATTCTGACCGGTCTTGGTGGCGTAGCCACAATCTCTGCCGAGGGATTTGAGAGAAAAGCCACCGTCACCTGGAGCGAAAATCTTCCCTACTTCTGTATATGGAAGGCACCCGAGAGTGACGCCCGCTTCATCTGCCTTGAGCCCTGGAGCGATGTCCCTTCTGACGGCATAACTCCCGAGTGCTTTGACACAAGGCGGATGTCGCGCCTTGCGCCAAGGGAACTCTATAAATATTCCTATTCGGTAAAATTCTATTGATCCCGGGGCGCAGCCCCCTTTGGGCTTGTCTATCCCGACAAGCCCAATTTAACTAATTACGGAGGAAAACTTGAAAAAACTGCTAATATATCTTAAGGGATATATCAAGGAGAGCATTTTAGGCCCGCTCTTCAAGCTGTGCGAGGCTTCGCTTGAGCTTATTGTCCCACTGATTATTGCGGCGTTGGTTGACAAAGGTATCAAGGAGGGAGACTCAGGATACATAGTAAATATGTGCCTTATCCTTGTCGGTATGGGCGCTGTCGGCCTCGCCTTCTCTGTTACCGCCCAATACTTCTCCGCCAAGGCGGCGGTTGGCTTTGTCGGCAGGCTTCGTCACGCTATGTTTGTGAAGATGCAGCAGCTGTCCTACTCGGATATCGACCGCGTCGGCACATCAACTATGATAACCAGAATGACCGCAGATGCCTCTAAGGTTCAAAACGGTCTTAACCTTACTCTCCGCCTGCTTCTTCGCTCGCCCTTTGTGGTTTTCGGCGCGATGATCATTGCATTTACAGTTGACTTTGACTCGGCTCTATCCTTTGCAGCCGTCATTCCCGCTCTTTCCATTGTTATTTTCGGTATAATGCTTATCACGATGCCGCTATACAAGAAAACCCAGGCGGGGACAGACTCGCTGCTTGAAAAGACGCGCGAGAGCCTGTCCGGAGCCAGAGTGCTTCGAGCATTCCGCAAGGAGCGGCAGGAGGCGGCGGAGTTCGAAAAAAGAAATGATGCTCTGACCGCGGTGCAAAAAAGGGTTAGCGCGATCTCCGCTCTTACCAATCCGCTGACATATGTTCTCATAAACCTCGCTATTGTGTGGCTTATCCATATAGGCGCACTCAGAGTTGAGGCAGGCGACCTTACGCAGGGACAGGTAATCGCGCTCTACAACTATATGTCGCAAATACTGATTGAGCTTGTTAAGCTGGCAAATCTTATCATCAGCATATCAAGAGCAATTGCATCGGCTAAGCGAATATCCGATGTGCTGGAGCTTCAGCCTACCGATATTGGAGGCTCTCTTGCCAAGACGGGGGAATGCGATGTAGCGGTGGAAATGAGAAATGTATCGCTGACCTATGATGGCGCCGGCGAGGCCTCCCTCACCGGAATATGCTTCTCCGCCCTTAAGGGACAGACTATTGGCATCATCGGCGGCACAGGCTCGGGCAAGAGTTCGCTTGTAAATTTGATCCCCGGCTTCTATCCCGCAACCGAGGGCTCGGTGCTTATTCACGGGCATCCCGTCGAGGAATATGAGAGTGCATATCTACGGGAGCAAATAGGCGTTGTTCCTCAAAAAGCGGTGTTATTCAAAGGCAGTATAAGGGATAATATGCTCTGGGGCAACAAGAATGCAACAGATGATGAGATATATTCCGCTCTCGAAATTGCCCAGGCGGATAGGATCGTACGCGACAAGGGCGGACTTGATGCGCTTGTTGAACAGGGGGGACAAAACCTCTCCGGCGGACAAAAGCAACGCTTGACAATTGCACGCGCGCTTGTTGGTAAGCCCTCAATTCTTATACTTGATGACTCAGCGTCGGCACTGGACTATGCGACGGATGCCGCCCTGAGACAGGCGCTTCGGAGGCTGGAGGGTAATACAACGACCTTTATTGTTTCTCAAAGAGCCTCCTCAGTCATGCACGCCGATCTGATCATTGTTCTCGATGACGGCGCTTGCGTGGGAATGGGTACGCACGACCAGCTCCTTTCCAACTGCGAGGTCTACAGGGAGATATACGAAACCCAGTTTGGAGGTGTGAGTCATGGCTAAGGAAAAGCTTAAGGCCAGGCCGGGCACGCTGAAAAAGGCTCTCGGCTATATCGGAAAATACAAGCTGCTTCTTCCCTTCTCTATCCTCTTCGCGCTCATTACCGTTGTGCTGACGCTTGCCATTCCTATGCTGATAGGAGATGCGATAAATCTGATAATCGGCAAGGGAAACGTAGATATGGAGCGTGTTTGGGAGCTGCTGCTTCTCTCTATTATTTTGATTGGCGTGACCGCCCTTTGCCAGTGGATTATGTCGGCTATAAACAACAGGATTGCATACAATGTTGTCCGGGATATCCGCAACGACGCCTTCCGCAAGCTTGGAGGGCTACCGCTTTCCGCCCTGGATACGCACCCACACGGAGATATCGTCAGCCGCATTATTAACGATGCAGACCAGTTTGCCGAGGGTCTTTTGCTTGGCTTTACCCAGGTTTTCACCGGTGTTTTGACCATCGTTGGCACTCTTGGCTTTATGCTATATATCAACTGGATTGTGGCGCTTGTTGTGGTAATTTTAACCCCACTATCGCTCTTCGTTGCAAAATTCATCTCTTCTCGCACCCACAGTATGTTTGCCGAGAGATCGGTCTGCGAGGGTGCGGAAACCGGATATCTTTCCGAGATGATAGGAAACCAAAAGGTTGTTAAGGCTTTTTCCCACGAGGACGAGGCTATTGAGGAATTTGACAGGCTCAACGCGGCTCTTGAAAAAAGTACGCTTAAGGCTATATTCTTCTCCTCTCTTACAAACCCGACCACACGCTTTGTGAACAATCTCGTTTATGCCGTGGTAGCACTTGTCGGCGCGTTTATCGTTATCCTTGGAGCGCCCGTTTTAGGCTGTGCTGTGCTGGAGGTAGGACATCTGACCGCGCTGCTTGCCTATGTAAATCAGTACACCAAGCCCTTCAATGAAATCTCCGGCGTTATAACCGAGTTCCAGAACGCGTTGGCCTGCGTAGGAAGAATTTTCGAGCTTCTTGAGATGCACTCCGAGCCTGGCGATATCGACGGCGCCCGTGTGCTTGAGGATGCGGAGGGCAATGTTTCAATCAGGAATGTATCCTTCTCCTATACCGCCGATAAACCTCTTATAGAGGGATTAAGCCTCGAGGTTTCCCCCGGACAGAGGATTGCCATTGTCGGCCCTACGGGCTGCGGAAAAACCACGCTTATCAACCTGCTTATGCGCTTCTACGATGTCAATAGCGGCTCAATCTGCGTCGAGGGAACAGATATTCGCGAGATAACCCGTGACAGCCTTCGTGAAAGCTACGGAATGGTTCTTCAGGAAACCTGGATTAAAAACGGAACTGTCAGGGATAACATTGTTATCGGCAAGCCCGACGCCACCGACGAGGAGGTTATCGCAGCCGCCAAGGCATCCCACGCTCACAGCTTCATCAAGAGGCTGAAGAATGGCTATAACACAAAAATCGGCGAGGGCGGCGAGGAGCTGTCCCAGGGACAAAAGCAGCTGCTTTGCATTACGAGAGTTATGCTATGCTTACCCCCAATGCTTATTCTTGACGAGGCGACCTCCTCCATAGATACAAGAACCGAGATCCGTATACAGAAGGCATTCCTGGAGATGATGAAGGGGCGCACCAGCGTTATCGTTGCGCACCGCCTGTCTACAATCAGGGAGGCCGATGTAATCCTTGTTATGAGAGACGGAAATATTGTGGAAAAGGGTACGCACGAGGATCTTCTGAAAATGCAGGGCTTCTATTATCAGCTCTACAACAGCCAATTTGCTCACTGAACCAATTAATCTGTTTTTGAGGTGCTTATGAAAAAGCTATACTCCGACTTCCTGAAAATGAAGGACTTCTTCCTTGAAAGACAAAAGGAATATGTGTTCTATAGAGTAAAGCCCTTAAGTTATAGAGAGGCGTACAGCGATTACTGCTTGATAGACCGTTTCCGCGATGGATTCACTATTGAGTTTGATTGGAGGCACGATGACGACCCCGAGCTGTACGGAATTGAGTCCTACGACTCCTTTGTGTTTGGGATATACTGCCTCTATTATGAGGACAAAATTGTCCTTACCGATCTCAACAGGAGCTGGGAATGCGGAGTGGAGGCTTTTGAGGGAAGCGGCCTTGCCGCAGTCCACTTCGATGAAATGGCGGATTTTATAAAAAGGCACGGCTATTCCCTCTCGGATAAGCCCCGACAAGATACAATAATTGCAAAGGAAACCGATATTGATAGCTTTGTCCGCGATGCTATTGAGTTAGTCAGGATTATGCTTACAATAAACCGAATCGATGATACTCCACCCTATCTTCACGAGGATAGCGAGGAGATATTGAATGATATTTCAGCGCTGGAGGCAAGCTGGCTCACCGAGGTGGCAAAAAGACCGACCGTAAGCAAGACTCCCACGGTGATCGACCTCACCCACTCCATTACCGAGGGAATGCCTGTCTACCCCGGCGATCCCGCCCCCAAGCTTGTCACGAAGGGGGATTACTTCAAACGCGAGCCGAGGATTACCGATATTTCCATATGCACGCACACAGGCACGCATATTGATGCTCCCTCTCACCTGTTTGCCGGAGGAAGAACGATTACTGATGCTCCTGCCGACTACTTTATCGGTAAGGCGCTGGTTATTGATTGCCGAGGTCTGAAGGAGGGAGAAAGCATATCAAGAGAGCTGATAAAGGGCTATGGAGAACGGTTGGACGAGGCGGATTTTATTCTGCTTTGCACAGGTTGGGACAAGAAATGGGGTACGGAGGATTACTTCGACGGATTTCCCACTCTTGACACCTGGGGGGCTGCGGAAATAACAAGGGCAGGAATACGCATTATTGGCGTTGACGCGCCTAGCGTTGACTCTCCCCGGGACACAAGACTTTCCCGTCACAGCCAGATTCTCTCTGACAACAATGTTTTCATCATTGAAAACCTGAAAAATCTTGATTTAATTGTTGGCGAGGTGGTTCAGCTAATTGCCCTTCCGCTTAAGCTATCTGATATTGACGGCTCGCCTGTGCGCGTAGTTGCAATAAAAAAATAAAGCACAAGAGAACGATTGGTTGCTGAATTTAAGGAGGCTGTCACGCCCGTCTCCTCATACGGCACGAAATTGTTCTCTTTATTTTTTAAAAATATTGAATTATTAACATATTTGTGCTAGAATAATGATGAGAAGGTATATACGGAGGATTGTATGTACGGGCATAAGAAAATATATAACGCTATATTAAGCTGTGTTAATAAAAAAAGGCTTAGCCGCGATAGCCTTGTAGACTCGGTCGCCTCCGAGCTGAGCGGTATACCCATTTCCGCGCTCGGAGAGGTTGGACGAGGTACAGAAATCTCTGCCGAGGTTGGCTCTGTTGTAGACGAGATGCTCGACGGAGGCGTGCTTTCGGTTGAGGGGGATGTTGTTGTTTGCTCCTCCTCCCGCTATGTTGCTTTGAGAGCGGAGCGGCTGGAGAAGGAAATCCTATCCCTGCTTGACAAGCGCCCCAGAACCAAAAGCGAAATAAGGCAGCATCTTGAAGCCACCCTTGGCACCTCGAAAACTGCGACGCTTAAGGACGACGAGACGCTCTTCAGTATGAATGGCAACGCGCTCACAAGGCTTATCCGCGCCGGACTTATAGTACTAAACAAGGGTAAATACTCCATTGCTCCGGAGAAGCGCGCGAAGCTGGATGACATCGGCGATATGCTCTCGCTTAAGTCCGACTTTCTCACGAGAATTCACTCAAAGGGCGGCGAATTCTTTGAGCATTACATAATGACACTGTTAGGCAAATACCTTGACAGCTTTGGAATTACTGTCAGCGAGAACCGTGTAAACGGAGGCTCGGCAGATGGCGGAATTGACGGAATAATGAAAACGGTTAACCCGCTCGGCTTCCGCGAGAATATTATGGTTCAGGCGAAGAACAGGCTGGAGCTTTCCACCGAGACCGTGGTGCGGGGCTTCTTTGGCGCTGTGTGCGCCTCGGGAGGTAGCAGAGGAATATTTGCCACAACCTCCGACTTTCACCCCTCTGCAAGAGCCTTTCTCGATGGGCTTGACAACTGCGTTGGCGTAAACGGAGATAAGATATTCGAGATGGCGATACGATGCAAGTACGGACTCAAAAAAATAAACGGAAAATATACAATAGATACAAGGATTATATGACGGAGGAAGTATGGCACTTTTAACAATAGCTGAGGCTGAAAAGTATATAGAGAGCAGGCTGGACGGAGCCAAGAAGATGCTTGATGGCATTCCGGTAAAGCTGAATTGCGAGGTTGTAAAGAACTATAACGATACAGAAGACGGCGAGGAGCTTGTAACAATGTTCGGCTCGATTTCAATAACCGCCGAGCAACCCGAGCTGAACGAAATTCTTTTCCTTTCCCTGGAGGCGGATGTTTTAGCATCCTCGGTAACAAACGAATGCGTGGTGGACCCGGACACACTTGAGGAAAGAAGCGAGGCTCTGCTTGATAGACTGGAGCAGGTCAGCTTGAGGCTGAGGGCAGCCGAGGATATTGGCGCCTGCATCCGCGAGCTTAATGCAGAAATAGACCAAGAGCTGATGGATGAATATAACGATATGCTGGAGAAGCTTAACGCATCCAGCAAGAGCAATCTTAAGGTGGCGCTGATTGCCACAGGTGTATTGCTTGGTATTGCATTGATCTGCATACTCATAAATCTTATTTTTTAACTAAAACGAGGCAATTATGAACTATAAAGAAGCACTGGAAAGAATGACCGAGGCGGTCAGCAAATGCGGTGAGGGCTTTGACACCCTTGGGGTTACGGCAAAGCTTGAATATGACTATATGGACAGAATCATGAAGTCGGTGGACAGCCCCGAAAAGGCTAAATACCTCACTGTCACACTTGTGCTAAGAACGGAAAGCACGCCCGAGAACGAGGAATACTGTCTCTCTCTGGGCGCGGAGGTGAAAAGCGGAAGGGTTAATGAGGACATTCTTGAAAGAGATATCAAAAACTTTGAAGACCTTGTCAGTGATACAAAGGTAAAAATATCCGAATACGACTCCAGCGAGATTGCAATTCGCGAGCTGGCAAACCAGGCAAGCGAGGAATTCAAGATGCTTCTTCAAAAAATCAAGGATGATGAAAAAAAGCAAAAGCTGACATCTATCATTGGAATTGGATGCGTTATTGCAATCTTCATTATAGTAACCCTTTTCTCGATATTCACCGGGAGCGCGGGCTGATGGCGCTTGATTTCTCAAAATATATGCCAAAGCAGCCCTCCAGCTGCGAGAGCTGCGAATTCTTTGTCTATGATGAATATGCCGAGGAATACACCTGCTCCTTGAGCCTCGACGAGGATGAGATGACAGACTTTCTCGGCAATGACACAAACGGATGTCACTACTATCGCTACTACGACGAATATAAGAGTGTTAACAAACAAATTTAATTAGGAGATCTCTATGTCTGACCTTGTGCAGAATGCAGAACCCCAAGCACCAAAGAAAAAAAGCAAGCTGTGGACTATTCTATTCTGGTGCGTTTTTAATCCTGTTATCGCATTATTGATTGCGGCGGCTATCGTGCTTGTACCGTTATATAATACCTACGAAAGAGCAAATACGCCCTCGATATATGATAATGTTTTTGTAGCCGAGCTTGGTCACAAGTATGAAAGACTATCCTCGATAACCGAGCCTAAGATTGCCGTCGTTGGCGGCTCATCTGTTGCCTTCGGTCTTGATAGCGAGCTGTTGTCAAGATACACGGGAATGGAGGTTGTCAACTTTGGGCTATACGCAACTCTGGGCTCTAAGGTCATGCTTGATTTATCAATTGATAAAATGAATGCGGGGGATATCGTGATATTTGCGCCGGAGCCTGATGCGCAAACGATGAGCCTCTATTTCGGCGCTGATGCGGTATGGCAGGCTATTGATGTCGACCGCGGGCTATATGATGTTATAGCTGTGGAGAACAAGGATGCCCTCCTTGATTCATTTGACAAGTATCTTGAACGCAAGGAGGAGTATGACGAAAAGCCAAACCCCTCGGGAGTATATAATATCAAGAGCTTTGACACCTACGGTGATATTTGCTATCCCCGTCCCTACAACACGATGGCAATGGGATATGACCCCAACACGCTCTTTGGCTTTGAGAGGGAAATTATCTCCACGGATTTTATAGACTACTTCAACGATTATACCGCAACGCTTAATGAAAAAGGAGTAAAGGTATTCTTCTCCTTCTGCCCTATCAATAATCTTGCGTTAAAGGAGGGGGTGGACTCCGAGCGTCTGAAG
>JAFTRB010000049.1 GCA_017462445.1 Clostridia bacterium | reverse complement strand
TGACATCAACATGGTAATACTCGCCGTCAAGAACCACCACATTCCAGGCGTGGGGATCCTCCTCCTCGGTCTTGCCCGCAGGCGAGCCAAAAATAACATATGCCTTTATCCCACACCAGTCGCACATCAGCTTGAAGGCGCAGGATATGCCCCAGCACACCGCCCGTCTTTTAAGCAATGCGCCAAGAATATTAAACGCCTCGTTTACCGTCTTTCTCGGGTCAGAAACCGCATTGTGGTCATACACCACCGTGGTAACGAGGTAATCGTGAATTGCCTTTTCCTTCTCATAGTCGGTCATCGAGGAGGTTATGTACTTTTTTGAAAAAGCCTCAAGACCGCTCTTTATCCTCTCCTCATACAGCGCCTTCTCCTCCTCGGAATAGAGGTAGGTAGGAACATAGCAAAAGCCACCGTGAATGGGTCGGTAGGAAAACATCGAGGGCGCGACATAGAAGAAGGATGGAACATCGTTGTAGACATACTGGGCAATAAGTCCAATACGGTCTATATCAACTCCCTTGCATTTCAGCATTATCTGCTTCTCAAACTTCTCAAAGCCAAAATATAACTGCTTGTATATCTCCTTCTCGTTATCGGGAAGGGCAAAATAATAGAACTTTGTATACTTCAGTATCATCGCTCGGTCCTTAAAGAATTAAAGATTAAAGGAAGGCAAGCCCGACCGACCTCGGTCGGTCGGACTGCCATCACCGCCCGTGGCGGTTAACCAAAGGTATTAGTCATCGATAGAAATTACGATTTTCTGTGGCTTCACGGGAGTAGTGTCATCACGCCTGATAAACTGCTCGGGTACCTCGGGCGCATCTGCAGCCTGGGGCTCGGTTACAGCCTCGTATTTCTCAACGGTAGGCTTAGGCTCGTCGACTCTGCCAAGTCTTTCGTCGAAGGCAACCGCAGCCGGCTCATCGCTTCCAAGGCCCAGCGGCTCGTTTCCGCCAATATCTGTAACCGTAGGTATCTCGGTTGTGGGCTGAGCCTCGATTACCTGCTCGGGCTGAGGAGCAAAGGGCTGCTCCAGCTGAACAGGCACCTGCTCGGGCTGAGGCTGGATAGGCTGCTCAGGCTGAGCCACAGGCTCATCAGAATCAATCGAAACCGTAGGCGTAGCAATCTCCTGCTCAATGGGGTTATCGTTGTTATTGCCGCCAAACAGCTCCTTAACCTTGTCGCCAAGCATCTCAAGCATGCCCTTGCGCTGACCTATGCCGTTCTTTCTCTCGTATTCTGCAATCTTTGCGCGAAGCTCGTCAAGCTCCTTCTTCTTTGCGGCGAGAATGTCAATATTGCTCTTCTTCAGGCTCTCGACCTGCATACCGCGAGACTTAAGCTGCTCTGCCTGAACCTTGATCTGCTCGCGCTGCTTTCTTATAGCCTCGATACGCGCCTGAAGCTCGGCAATCCTGCGCTCGCATTCCTCAATCTCGGCGCCTGCTCTCTTGAACTGCTCGCCAAGCTCTCCGTGCTTGCGTCTTGCATCGGCTATCTGCGCTTCCTCCTGGGCGATGGTGGTGGTCAAGCCCTTAACCGCGCCCTCAAGCTTCTCTACATTAGCCTTTGCTCTCTGGTAGTTGTCCTCCGACTGACGGCGCTGAGCGATCTCAAACAGCTTAGCCGACAGGACATCAAGCCCCTCGGTGGTATAAGTTACCGCCATAGAGGTATCGTCACCCTTCCAGTTGTTTGCAACGAAGGTAAGAATACCCTTCTCGATATTCTCCTCCGCCCATTCCTCGCCCTTGGTAAAGGAGCCGCCAACCTTGAAGTACAGACCCTGTCTGGTTGCATCGTCAAGAAGGCTGTCGTCAATACCGTCGGAGTGAACAAGAATCATCTTGGGAAGGGTGTAGGATGCATAGTGTCTGAAGCCCTCGATTACATTCGCCTGGCACATAGAGGTTGTAGCCTCGCCCTCGCCAACGAAGGGGTCCTTGGGCATATCCTCAACGAAGGAAGCAAGACCGCCGCGGCTCTCCTCGGTGTAGATGGCTACGCAGTTGCCGTCACCAACCTGGATAGCATACCAGAAGTCCTTGGTGACAACCGATGCAATAAGAGTTGTACCGTATGCCCAGTAGTAAATATTCTGGTTGTTAAGCCTGTCTATATACTTCTTCTGTACTCGGGAAAGCTCCTCCTCGGTGAAGGGGTGTGCCTGGAAATCAGCATCAACACTAGCTCTCCAGCCCTTTACGATCGTCTGCTTGATGATATCAAACATACAGCCGGGAACAGGATGCTGGCCGTTGTCCTTGCCATTCTCGGTAATAAGACGGGCAAGAGCGCCGGAATCCATATCAAGCATTCTGTTTGTAGCATCGATAAGAACCGCCAGTGCCGTCTTTGCGGCAAGCTGCGAGCCCCTGTCAGAGCGGAAATAATCCGCGCTACCGTGTCCATCGGCAACTACACCAATGCACATACGGTCGTCAGAGTAGTGAGTGGAGTAGTCCTGGCAAACCTTGCCCTCCTTGGTATGTGAGCCACCGATTATACACTTGTCAAAGGTCTTGAAATTGACCATTGTAAGTCCTCCTATTCATTATGCACAATTGTGCTATGTGGGAAATCCCACGGTTAAATCCGCAAAAAGCGGATAGTGAAAATTGCTTTATGAAAAACGCTTCATTAATATAATATACTAAGAAAATATATGCGCGTACTCCGTGATTGACCCAAGCCTTTCAAACCCGTCCCTTTAATTCAGCATCCATACAAATACCCTCTTAAAACGGATATCAATCCCAGCCGTCAAAGAAGCCAAGGCTGCTCTCTTCCTTCTTCTTTATCCTTCGGGCAAGATTCCTGCTAAGCCTGCTCCTTACCACCTCTATCGGATCGGAGGAGGCAAGCAAGCGACAATAGCAATTATCGTCACCGGCAAACAGAGAAGGGTCAAAATCAGCACCCTCTCCAAGGATAAGCGCAAAGCGCTTGGCAACCATAAATGCGCCGTTTTCGTTAAGCGTAGCAAGCCTGACTGCTGTATCCGCATCGCAGCTGCCCGAGGATATCAGGAAAATCCAGGGAGCATAATCCGCCTCGATCAAATTGTCGGAGTCATAATACCAATAGCCAAGCCTCTCGCCCAGGCGCTCAAGAGCAAGACCGAGGCTTGCATCACTCTCGCACAGAACAAGCTCGGGGCGAGGCTCCTCGCCCATCACATCCTCTATTCTCTCGGGCAGCATATCGCCGAAGGGATAAAGGGATAGGCAATAGGTCCTGTCATAATGGGCAAAATAGCCCTCCATTTCACGGGATATGGCATCGATCAGCCTGCCCACCAAGGTTCTGTCTTTGTCTGACATATTTTGGGAAAGCTCAACCAGAAAATAGACCTTTATTCGCTTGAGATCCTCGATATCAAGGGTCGGTGTATCACGCTCGATAGCAAGCGGTATACTCTTCTTCTCCTCAAGCTCTCTATTCTCCGTCTCATTGCCCCAGGATCCAAAAAACGCGTCAACGTCAAACTCATCATCGGGATCTGAAGAGGGAAGCCCCTCAAGTATTTTGGTAATGTCAAAGCTTTCCTCGGCCTTTGAAATTGTCATAGCTATATTTCCTCAGCCCCTCGCGGCTCTCGCCGCGAGGGAGATATTATTTACAGGTGTAAATTACCAGTTGCCGAAGAGATCTTCAGCGTCGTCCTGGGAAATCTCGGGGTTCTCGATAACTGCAACCTCGATAGCGTTCTTTACGGTCTCGCCTGCCTCGTTTGCGGTATCGGTGAAGGAGGTGGTAAGGCTGGTGTCTCCGCCCTCGCCCTCGCTGCTTGCGTGAGTAGCGGTGGTAGATGCAACTACTGCTACGTTTGCAAGGATGGTGGAAAGGATAGCAACGTTGTTTACATTAAGAACGGTCTCGGAGTTACCGGTAAACTTCTTAAGGCAGGAGCGGTCTGCATCCTCGCCGATAGCGAAGCCTATACGGGTACCCTTTACGAACCAGTGGTTCTTCATAAGGGTTGCGATACCTGCGTCAACATCATCGGTGGGAACACCGTCGGTAAGAAGGATAAGAACCGCTCTCTTGAAGCCTGCGCACTGACCCTTCTGGATAAGCTGAGAACGGGAAAGCATGGTCTCAAGCTCCTTGAAGGCAGCACCCATGTTGGTAAGACCGCCAACGCGGAAATTGGGGTTAGCGCTGGAGGGATCCTCTACCTTGCACTCCCAACGGGGTGCGGTGTCGAAGCAGAGAACAGAAAGCTTTACATCTGCGTCGTCATTGCTCATGTTGAGTCTTGCAAGCTCAACCTTAATGTTCTCAACAGCGGTCTCAACCTGCTGAATCTTCTCGCCCTCCATACTTCCGGAAGTATCCACGATAAGGAAGAGGGGCATTACATGCTTCTGCACGCCACTCGCGGTAAGATCGGTGTCGCTTTCGTAATCAAAGAAATCCATTTTTGTTTCCTCCAAAAATTAAAAATTATTTTTTTGTTTTTATTATTTGAGTTGTTTTTCGGCACAGCCGAAGGGAATATCAGCTTTTCTACCAGCCTTCAAACCGGCGAAGATCCTGTTCCTCCGTAGATATATCACAAGGCTCTCCCTTCTCCTCGATAACCTCGCCGTGGGGCAGCCTGAAGCCCTCGCTCGGGAAAAGGCAGAGCATCGCCTCCCGAAGCCCGGAAAGCTCAAGGCAGGTCTCTTTACTCGAGGCAAAGACCTCGGCCAGCCTCAGGTCCGCGTCCTCGCTCATATATGCCGAGAGCCTGACAGACCTTGCAAATATGCCATTTTTCATAAGCGCTGAAAGAGGCGCCCGGGCATCGTCCGTCGGGGAGAAATCGCCGCTTATCAGGGCTATGGTAGGCAGGGTGTAGTCCATATAGCATTCGGGGGTGTAAAGCTTACAGAGACTATCCCGAAGCATTGAGAGGGCGCCTCCCATATTGCAAAGCCCACCGCCCTCAATAAGGGGCAGGACCTGTGCAGGGTCAAGCATAAAGCATTCCCATTTGGCGGCAGTTCCAAAGCTCATAACAGAAAGCCTTGCCTCGCGGCATTCGCTGTTATGGTTGTAGTCAAGCAACAGTGTGCGGAGGGAGGCGAGAAGTTCATTCACACGAGCCAGCCTCTCGCCCACCATATTGCCGCTTGAATCCACGAGAAGAATAACCGGACAAATTATCTTTTCCGGCTCTGTCCTGTCAAAATGCAAGGAATTCATCTGTCACTCTGACAAGTCAAGTTTACTTAAGCACCTCGCCCACAAGAGGTCCGATGGCTATCTTCATTCCAACCTTGAAGTCGGCAACCTGACCGTAGGGAACATCTCTTCTTGTTCCGTCGGGATAGGTAACGACCCAGGTGGTATCCTTCATCATATTGCCGAAGCCCATCTTGGTTCTGTCCTTGCTCATAACGAACTTGAAGGCGGGAGCATTGAACTCCTTGCAGGT
>JAFTRB010000048.1 GCA_017462445.1 Clostridia bacterium | reverse complement strand
GGAGGTGCTATCGAATCAAGCCCTGTGGTGTATCGGTAAATCATATTTAGCGCCAGGTTCCCCTTGTAGTATAGCTTTATGGTCACGACCAGGTTTGTAATTTCGCCATCCTCGATATTAAAGCCGTAGGTGATGCCCGAGCCGGCATAAGAATCCGAATACTTCACACCGACAAGAGCAAGCGCCGCATTGTCGAGGTGGACCGTGTATCTGCCGTTGGATTCCTCAATTTTTGAAACAAGGCTCAGGCTGAAGCTTGTGGGATTGGTCAGGGCGAGAGCATCCGCATAGGCGGCGGAGGGGGTGGTGTCGGTGCCTACAGGATCATTGATATACGCCATTCCGTTGTTGGATTCAAGACCCTTTATTAGCTTGAAGCCGCGGTAGATGTATAGCCTTGCCTTGTCCTCCTTGCCTCTCTCGGTTATCTCCAGATGTGCCTCTTCTATATCCTGAATTGTAAGTGCATATTTTATGTGGGTGTTCTTTGTTGTATCACTGTATTCGGTGTTAATGCTGACATTCAGGATGTCATATTTGCCGAGAAGCATATCGTTAAGCTCACGCTCCAGCCTTGCTCCCGCCAAGAGATTATCCGTCCTTTCGTAGCTATCCTTGGCAATGAGGGAGGTGCCCGGAGCCTCCTCGCTTGTGATGTAGTAGCTTGACACGGTTTTGAGCGTTATAGGGGTGTGCTCAGAGCCTGTAGCGGTGGCATAGATTATTTTGACGCTCATCTCAACAGGCTCAAATTGCTCGCTGTAGACCAGCGCCAAATCGACCTTGTCATAGCTCCAAACGCCGGAGAAGGAGGCAAGGCTCGATGCAAGCCTGACAAATGGGCGCGTCACTTCACCGCTGACGCCCGAATAGCTGACATGCCAGCTACCGTCTGCAAGCCTGTTCACCGCGACCTTTTCGCAGTCCAGAGAGGTGGGAATTTCGTTATCCAGGCCATCTCCGACAACCATCATCTCGCAGAATTCCTCATAGCTCATAGCCGCGCTTAATGATGGGAGAAGGTCATCTCCCATAGATGAAGACAGATAGGCGACGCCGTCGGTGTAGTATATTTCCCGGCTCTGGCAGCTGCTTGAAGAGGAGCCCTTGCTTGGAACGATTGTGAGATTGGTGTCCACACGGAGGCTTGCGCTCTCGGCAAGGTGGTGAAGGTTGGCTATAGCTCGAGTGGAGCCGTTTACATTACCTCCGCTTGCCGGTAGGTTTATTTCAACTGTCGCCTCAAGCTCCTGAGCATTATATCCTTTAAGCGCTTGCTCGCTATACTCGCGGAGCTTATCCGCCTTTGCCTCATGGCTCTCCAGCGCCTCTATATCTGCGGCTGTGCCATTGAATTCAAATTTTTCCTCGGAATTTTCGCATCCCGCAAGCAGGGCGAGGAGCAGTGACATCGCCAAAAACAGAATTAATAATCTTTTCATATTTTCTACCTCCGGTTAACCGTCAAACTGAGATTGTCGGGGTTTCGGTGTCCCCTGTGGGCTCTTCGGTAGAGAAGGTGTATTCATACTGTAGCCTTGTAGTTTCCGTTAGGACGGTAGCGAACAGAGTCCAGCTGAGGATCGAGCCATCCTCTCTATATTTAAGCGTGCAATATGCCTCGCTTCTACCAAAGTCATATTTTGCGGTGACAAGCTCGGAGATGACCGAGTCTGAAAGATTTATGCGTATGTCGTAGTCATTTACGACTACATCCTCTACCGTAAAGGGGGAAAGGGTGATTGGCTGAAGCCACTCGGCGAGAGCCATTTCTGCATCCCGACGAGAGAATTCCTCGCTGGAAAGCTCATTTTCAACCCCTCCAACTATCGTAACTGTTCTGTATACTCCGTCCTTGTAAATGTACTTGCGTACCCTCTCGGTGTTGCTGATTAGCTCAAACTCCAGCTTATCGGCATCGGTTACCGTTAGTGTCTCGGAGGTTACTGTAGGCTCGACATTATACGGAGTGTAGGTGAAGGTGTAATATATCCTCGGATGCTCGCCCTCCTTGATTTGACCTATGAAGTCATAAAGCTCAAAGGCGTATGCCAGCTGCGTTTCCTTGTAGCTTTTGACTTGGTTATCTACCGTAGCTGTGGCGCGAGCGGGGGCAGTGGTGTTATGATGCCTGACCTCTGCAAGTAGCTTAAGCGGAGAGACAAGCTCCCCCTCCTCATCACGGAGGATAAAGTCTATCTCCATTTTCCTCGGCATAAAGCGGGCATCGTACTCCGCCCTGACATTTATTGCCGATACGGTGCAGGTGGAGAGCGATATGATATCGTCAGCCATAGCCTTAAGCTCATCGTAGCCCTCGCCCTTAATCTCGGTATATAATACCTCCCAGCCTCCGCCTTCAAGCTCATTGGTCGAGACAAGCTCACTCTCGAGGAGGGAGGTGTCTGCGGTGGTGTCGGCATCGTTGATAAAGTCCAGCGCTTTTTCAAAGCTCATAGCCCCTCTTATTTTTGTGCCGAGGGTGTTGCCGTTGCTGCTGCTGAGGTACATCACTCCGCCCTTGTAAACGATCTCGGTTGACTGAACATTGCTGCGTGTCACCTCGCCATACTTCATAGATAGGGTGGTTTTTGTGTATAAGCTGGCGCTCTCGTCTGCCCTATGTATGCTGGATATTATTTGGGAGTTAGTGGTTACTGTACCGTCATTGATGGGCAGGTCGGAAACCTGTATGCTGGCATACACCTCCTCGGCATTGGTGTCGGCAATGAGGGCATCTGCCCTTTGTTCCAGCCAAGCTGCCTTTTCCTCGGGGGTCGCCAGGGCGCGTAGCTCATCTGCCTCGGTCGGTGTTCCACAGGCTGCTAACAGGACAAGCGCAAGCACAGCCATAAGGATAAGCGATAATAGCCTTTTCATACTTCCTCCTTAAAAATAAATAAAACTTCTATGTATATTGTATAACATTATTATAACTCTGTCAACAGTTTTATTTTATTTGTGCAATATACACTATTTAACCGATAAATATTTGTATAAGGTTTGCTTTTTGCGGCGTGCCCCATGGCAGAGCAATGTCACTTTTTTGCTTGCCCGTTATCAGGCGAGGAAATTTTGTCGCAAGAGCATTTGCGCTTTTGGCTTGACATTTTTCTTTTAATATGCTAAAATAAAGAAAAAAACTGCCACCGGGTAGGAGAATGTTTCGGGCATTTGGTCACATCATTAGGTCTGGGAAGATGTGTCAATGCTCGCTTTTTATTTTATAGGATGTTTTTAGCTCCGCAAATCGGGAGGGCAGGGAAAAGAATGCCAAGGAGAATAAGGACCGTATGGAAAGAATTGAGGAAGCAGGAAATAGAGAAGAGAAAAAGGAGCAGGGCGCGCCTGACGAGCCCTGTCCCAAGAGTCGCAGGGCGGGTCTTGCCAACCCCTTTGCCAGCCTTTCGCCCCTTGAATGGACCATTCTTATAGTATCGATCGTTGGGGTGATTACCTCCTATTTGCTGGCTCCGAGCGGGAGCGTGTTAAATTTAATAGCCTCCTTGGTGGGCGTTATTTCTCTTATTTTTGTTTACAAGGGAATGGTCTTCGGGCAGATACTGATGTGTATTTTTGCCATACTCTATGGCATTGTGTCCCTCCGCTTTGCCTACTATGGCGAGATGATAACCTATATGGGAATGACCCTGCCGATGGCGGCACTGTCCGTCTTTGAGTGGCTCAGGCACCCCTATGGCGAGGGGAAGGAGGTTGCGGTGGGCAGGCTCACTGTGCCGAGGGTGGCGCTAATGCTGGCGATTACCGCCGCCGTGACGGTTGCCTTCTATTTTATCCTGGCGGCCCTGGGTACAGCGAGGCTTCTTGTCAGCACGGTATCCGTTGCCACCAGCTTCCTTGCTGCCTACCTGACCTTCCTGCGCAGCCCGCTTTATGCGCTTGCCTATGCGGCGAATGATGCGGTGCTTATAGTCCTTTGGATATTTGCAGGGCTTGCCGACCCCTCCTCCCTGCCGATGATAATCTGCTTCCTTATGTTTTTCATAAACGATATGTACGGCTTCTTCTATTGGTTGAGAATGCAGAAAAGGCAGCAGGGAGGCGGAGAAGCTTGAAGGAAAACACACTCGAGCAATGCGCAGAGGGCGGTTGCTCTCATTATAGGGATAAGCCTGAAGCAAAAAAGACACCCAAGCAATGCCTCAATGCGGGCAGAGCCTGGGCGTCTTTTTAATTTTGCATTGCGTAGCAGAGCCTTCGTTATTCCTTTACTGCCAGATGGGGCTTTTGCGCATCAATGCCTTTGTGTCTGATTATTTCTGTGTTCTGTGGTCCTTGCCTGCAAAGAAGAGGGGAGTGTAATCCGAGCCGACGATGCGGGAATAAATTCTTCCCTCATAGCGGGCGGCAAGCTCCTTTGCCGAGAGGTTGGTGGAGATGATGGTTGCAAGTCCCTGGTTCTGCCTGGTGTTCAAAAGGTTGTAGAGAATGGAGAGGGTCATCTGGTTGGAGAATTCAGCGCCCAGGTCGTCGATAATAAGCAGGTCGCAATCCATATATTTTTCCGCCTTGGGCTCGCTGCCGCTCCTGCGGTACTGGTCATCGGTAAAGTCGCTGATGATATTCTGCGCCGAGTCATAGACCACATCATAGCCCTGCTCAATAATCTCCTTGGCGATGGCGGTGGAGATGTGAGTCTTGCCTGTTCCCGTAGTTCCGATGAGCAAAAGGTTTCCCCTCTTAGCCGGGAAGGCGAGAGCATAGCCCTTGGCAATACGGAGATTTGCCTGCATTCTCAGGTAGTTCTCCTCGTTATCCCTGTACCACTCAAGGTCGAAGTTGTCGAAGGACTGCCTGTCAATAAGTCTGCCCATTCCGGAGGAGTAGATGTTCTTTTTTATAACCAGCTCTCTTAAGCAAGAGCACATCTTGATGTCAATGAAGCCCGAGTCGGAGCATTTTTTACAGGTGTAGTGCGGCTCGGTGTAGTCCACGGGAAGCCCCACCGATAGGAGAAAGTCGCGCCTTTTTGCCATAAGCTCCTCGTTCCTTTCGCGAATGGGGGTTATGTCCTCGCCTGCGCAGGCGGCGCGGAAGAGCAGAAGGCCTGTCTGCTTAAGCTCACGGTCTATCTCGCGTATCTCGGGGTATTTAAGCGAAAGCTCAAGATCTCTTTCCTTCGCGGTAGCCTCGGCGGAGTTTCTCCTTGCGGTAATCTCTGCCAATGCCTCGGTGTAATTCTGTCTTGAATACATATGTCACCTCTTAATTTCCTTCGTTGCCGTAGCTCCGCGCCAGGGCGCTCATCAGCGCATCCTCGGCATCGAATACGGTATATTTTGCGGTGTCGGTCTCGTGCGCCTTTTTGCCCGTGCTACCCGTCCTTCCGGCGGTTGAGAGCTGCTCGCGGTGCTTCTCTGTATAGTCGCGGCATTCCTCCAGCGTTCTGCAGCCCGCGTTGAACCAGCTCTCGAGAATTGAGTCCATATATTTTTGGGTGTAGCTGTGGGTGATGGCGTTGCAGATCTCAAACGCCTCCTCAATGATATCCAGCCCGAAGCCAAAGTCCTTTACCCAGCGGGAATAGAGCGCCCTTTCATTCTTGCTGATTTTTGTGCTTTTTCTGCCAACGATGCGACAGATCGCCTTTTCATATTCCTTCTGATTTTCGCTCTCGGCTATGTAGCCTTCAAGCTCGCTGAGCGAGTCGATGCCCAGGGCGATAAGCTCGTTTGCCTTCTTGCAGAGCTTGTAGGTGGTCAGCTTTGCTCCGTCGGCGGAGGAGGGGAGCATATGCGATGCCAGTGTCAGTACATATTCGGGTGTCAGCCCCTCCTCTGTCACCAGCCTTGTCAGTGAGGCGATGTTCCTTGTGCTGAGGGCGACACCGCCCATCATGGCGGTGCATTCGTTTATCATATCGCTTGTCCCCGAGTCGCGGATGCTCTCGGCAAGCTCGGTCTTGCTCTCGGCTATTATCGGCCTGTCGGCGCTTGCGGTCCAGGGGTCCATTATAACAGTTGCCCCCTCACTGCCCTCCTCGACAATTCCGCTCTCCTGCCAGAGCGCAAGAGCGGCGCCCACTCGCGCCTCGCTGACCTGACAGATCTCGGCGAGGCTCTCCCTGTCGGTTGGCTCACCCGAGAGCGAGGCGAGGGCCAAAAGCACCCTCAGCTCATCGCGGCTTGCGTCGCAGAAGGCGTCGGAGGATAGCAGGCGTGTTAAATTAACGCGGTATTCCCCCATCATTCCTCACGCTCCTCGCTCCGTGTCTTTATCTCATAGCAAAGCGAAAGCAGGGAGTCGCCAAGGTGAATATTTTCAACTATGGTATCACCCTCGGGAAGGCGAAGCTCCATATTTGCGTAGTTCCATATGCCCCTGACTCCTGCGCGGGACATTGTAAGAGCAACCTCGTATGCCGCCTCCTTGGGTACGGTGAGAACACCGATGTCAACCCGCTCGCTCTTGCAGAAGTCGTAGAGGTCCTTTATGTCCAGCACGGGTATGCCGTAAATCTCTGTGCCGACCTTCTCCGGGTCTATATCGAACATAGCGATTCTGTTTACGCCGCGGCGCTCAAACATATGGGTTGCGGCAAGCGCCTTGCCCAGATTTCCCGCGCCGACAATTATACAGCGATAGCCCTCCTCAACGCCGAGAAGCTCGCTGATTTTTCCGTGAAGGTATTTTATGTTATAGCCGTAGCCCTGCTGACCGAAGCCGCCAAAGCAGTTAAGGTCCTGTCTTATCTGCGAGGCTGTAACCTCCATAATTTCGGACAGCTCCTGGGAGGATATTCTTCCTCTCCCCTCGCGGAGCAGATCTCCGAGATATCTATGGTATCTGGGCAGTCTCTTCTTTACCGCGTCGGGTACGGCGGGCTTGTTCTCTGTCACAGCCTTCCGCTCGAAGGTGCCAACAACCCTGTCTATTCTTTCCATTATAAGTCATTCCTATCTATAAGCCGTAAGGCAAATTTTTTTAGTTAATCCTCGCTATCCTGAGCCGAGGCATTAAGGCGCGAGTCTGCCCGCTTGCCTGATATAAAGTCATAGTAGCCCTGGGCGCCAATCATCGCCGCGTTGTCACCGCAGAGGGCGAGCGGAGGAACAAATAGCCTCCTGTGCCTGGAGGCGGCAAGCTCGGAGAGGCGGCGTCTCAGGTGTGAGTTTGCAGCGACACCTCCGCATACAGCCAGGTCGCAGTCCGGATAGCGGTCGAGCGCCATGCCCAGCTTTTTTGCCACCGCTTCAACCGCCTCATAGGTATATCTGGCGGCGAAGAGGGCGCGGGGAAGCGGTATCCCCCTCTGCTCATAGCGGTGAAGGAGATTTATTGCCGCGGTCTTAAGTCCGGAGAAGGAGAAGTCAAGCGAGTCGTCCTTGACCGCAGGGGAGGGGAGCGCCATCTCGCTGTCGCGGTAGGCATCGCTCCTTTTATATTTCTTGTAGAAGTCGGTAGGGCTACCCGTAGCCTCGATAAAGCCCTCGGTCGCAAGCGCGTCAAAGCCCTTGCCCGCAGGGTAGGGGATACCGATAACCCGCCCGATCTTGTCGAACGCCTCGCCGATGGCATCGTCGCGCGTAGTGCCGATGAGCTGTTTTTTTGTGTAGCTCTCTATGTAGTAGATTGCGGTGTGACCTCCCGATACGGTAAGGGCGATAAAGGGCGGCTTTGGCGTGTTGCCCTCCCCGTCAAGGTAGAGCGAGGCTATATGCCCCTTTATATGGTCGACGGGTATGAGGGGCTTGCCGTTTGCAAGAGCGAGCGCCTTGGCAAAGCTTACTCCGACAAGGAGCGCGCCAATAAGCCCCGGGTTTGAGGTGACAGCCACGGCGTCGATATCCGCCATAGTGACTCCTGCCTCCGCCATGGCCTCGTAGGTGATGCTGCTTATAGCCTCGATGTGGGCGCGGCTTGCAATCTCGGGGACAACTCCGCCGTACAGACGGTGTGTATCCACCTGGCTTGCTATAATATTCGATTTGATAATAAAACGCTCACCCACGCGAGAGACGACCGCGCAGGAGGTCTCGTCACAGGAGCTTTCAAAGGCAAGAATGTTCATCTCTCTCCGTCATACCTCGCCGAGGTCGGTGCTGTTGCCGTAAAGCATGATTATAGCATCCTCGGTGGGAAGTCTGTAATAGTTTTTTCTTATCCCTGCCTCGACAAAGCCGTATGCCCGATAGAGGGCGATGGCAGGAGTGTTGCTTGCTCTGACCTCGAGGAAGGCTACCTCTAGCCCCCGTCCTCGCGAGGTCTTGATGGCATAGTCGAGCAGGCGGTAGGCTATGCCTCTTTTTCTGTATTCTGGAAGCACCGCTACCCGATATATTTCGCACTCGGGTGGAATGAGTCTGCCGATGACATAGCCGATGGCCTGTCCGTTTTCACGGGCGACAAAGCACATTCCGCCCTCGTTGCATACAAGGTCGGTAACATCACGCTGACTCCAGGGGTCGGGGAATACCGCCGCCTCGATCTGTGCTATCCCTCTTCCGTCGGCAGGAAGCGCTCTTGCGAATTCCATATCAAAGCTCTTTCGCCAGCGCCTTTATGTATTCGCGGAATTCCTCGCCGCACTCGGGGTGGGTAAGGCCCTTGGTAACATTTGCCTTGAGGAAGCCGAGCTTGGAGCCCATATCGTATCTCTCACCGATAAAGTCGAGGGCGTATACGCCTCCCTCTCTTGCCATTTTTGCCATAGCATCGGTGAGCTGATACTCGCCGCCCGCGCCGGGTGTGAGGGCATCAATAATGTCAAAGACCTCGGGCGTCAGGAGAACTCTTCCAAGAATGGAGAGGTTGGAAAACTCCTGCCCGGGCTTGGGCTTTTCTATCATATCCGTGCAGTAGGTGACTCTCTCTTCGCCCTCGATGGGGTCGACCTTCAGCGAGCAATACTTCTGCACCTGCTCAATAGGAACAGGCTTGACGCCCACGACGGGCTTGCCGTATTTCTCGAAAACATCGATCATCTGGCGGCAAACAGGCTCCTCGGAGAAGATAACATCGTCGCCGTAAAGCACGAGGAAGGGCTCGTCCCCGACAAAGCTGCGCGCTCTGCCAACCGCGTGTCCGAGGCCCTTTGTCTCCTTCTGACGAAGGAAGAATACATTTGCCATATTTGCGATATCGTAAAGGCGCTGTGCCTCGGCGGTCTTGCCCTTTGCCGCGAGAGCTGTTCCGTATTCGATGCTGAGATCGAAGAAGTCCTCCATAGCGTCCTTATCCCTGTTGGTGATGATGAGAATGTCGGTGATGCCGCTCCTGACAGCCTCCTCGACAAGATAGAATACCGCGGGGAGATCCACGATGGGGAGCATCTCCTTGGGAACTGCGTGGGATATGGGGAGCATTCTTGTGCCAAGACCTGCCGCGGGGATAATTGCCTTTGTAACCTTCATTTTGTTAGTCCTTTCTGATATCAAATTCGGTTTTATTGATGTGTCAAGAGAAGCGCCACGCGGTCAAGCACCTGTGAGATCGCATCCTCGATATTGTCGGAGCGGATAGTAAGCCCGGCTGCGCGCAGATGCCCTCCGCCGCCAAAGTGGGCGGCAACCTCGCTGACCGCAGGTCCTGTTGAGCGAAGCGAGAGCTTGAATTCGCCCGCGTTCACCTCCTTGGCGGTGATGGCGATCTCCACACCTCTTAGCGAGCGGACAACATCGACAGCCGTCTCAAAATGCTCGGGGGAAAGCCCCAGGCAGTTAAGCTCGTCAAGGGTAAGGGTAAAGTAGGCTACCCTGCCGCCAAAGGCGGTATTAAGATGCGAGCCTACATAGCTCTCTGCAACGATCTGCTCCTTTGTGTGGCTGTGAAAGAGACGGTGGTTGATGTCCGCCGCATCAAAGCCGTAGGCAAGAAGGCTTGCCGCAATCATATGGGCCTTCGGGGTT
The DNA here is from genome assembly GCA_017462445.1 of Clostridia bacterium. The sequence continues at coordinate 10,667 of JAFTRB010000048.1, read as the reverse complement.
GAGTTGGAGTAGCAGAAGCAGCCGGTATCCGAGCTGATAGCTGTGTAGAGCGCCTTGGCAACTCTCTCATTCATCACCGACAGTCCTCTTGACATAAGCGCCTCTATGACCTCATAAAGAGCCTCGGCGGCACTGGATGCCTCGCCTACCGTATAATGCGGAGCGAAGGGGGTGGAGGACGCGTGATGGTCTATCACACAGGCTACCTCGATGTCCCTCTCGGCAAGCGCTCCGAGCTGGCCGGGCGAGGCTACATCCACCGCTACCGCCACTCTGTTATCCGTATCCTCCGCAAGTGAATATCCCTCGGTAATAAATCCAAGTCTTTCGGGAACGGGGTGCGCGCAGGCAAGCTCCGCCTTTTTACCGAGGGCAGCGAAGACCTCGGCGAGCGCCACCGCTGTGCCGAGCGTATCTCCGTCGGGGCGAACGTGGCATAGGATGAGAGGCCTTTCAATTTTCAGCAGAAGCTCGGCGCACTCGGAGGGGGTGATTTTTCTCGGCTCGTCAGCCCTCATCCCCGTCACCTCTCTCTGCACCGGCGGTTTTGATTTCCTCGAGGAGCTGCGCAATTCTCGCGCCATGCTCGATAGAGCCGTCCTTCACGAAGTGAAGCTCGGGGGTGATTCTCAAATTCAAGGTTACTGCCAGGTGATGGCGAAGCATACCGGCGCATTTACCAAGCCCCTCTCCCGCCTCCTTCGAGTCACCGATGGAGGAGAAGTAGACCGTTGCGTATTTGAGGTCGGGAGCGACCTCCGCCCTTGTAATGGAGACAAAGTTGTCGATAACCTTCGGCTCTCTTACATTGCCGAGGGCGATTGCCAGCTCCTTTGCCACCGCATCATTTATTCTACCGCGTCTGTATTTTGCCATTGCTTTTTCCTTTTCCGTTTTCTTTTTCTGTACTTTATTGTTGTATTTTATCGCCTGTTCAATGCAGGCTTTCCTTTTCATAGCTGTTTTTTGTTGTAAGGTAATAGGTCATTCCGCTTTCCTGCCTTGGGGCGTGCCTTGACATTAGGGACAGGGCTCCCACCTCGGCGGAGTCGATAACAGTGCCGATGCCATAGCCCAGCGCAATTTTGCCGATAGTCCCTTTAAGCCTGCCAAAATGGGTACAGCCGAGTATCAAAAGCTCGGCGCCGCTGTCTGCCAGGGGAGAGAGCAGCTTTTCTATTTTTGCCGGGGTTGGCTGCGTGATGCTCGCGTCATTTATTCCGGAGTCTATGAGCGAAACCAGCTCCTGGGTGGCAAAATAGAGGATATCCTCGCCGAAACTTTTTGCTCTTACCGTCGCCTCGGTGGCTATTACGGCTATTTTCCCCTTCGTCAGCTCTCTTGCCCTTCTGAGAGTCGGGGAGATTATGCTTGCCACCCCGATATCGGGCGGACGGATATTCATTCTGTCCCACACGCCGCTGGCGGTGCAGCAGCCGATGAGAATGACATCTGCGCCAAAAGAGGCAAGAATTTTTATATTCTCAACAGTGATGCTTTGCAGCTCCTCCTCGCTCCTTTTTCCGTAGGGCGAGTTTTTTCTGTCAACAAGGAGGACTATGTTCTCCCTTGGATATAGACCTCTTAAATAGCCGAGGGTGCTTCTGCCGCCCTCGCCCGAGTCAAATACGCCTATCAAGAAGGCAGTCCTCAAGCATCATATCAATAAGCCTGTCGGGGGCGATCCCCGCCCTCGCCATAAGGCGCGGATAAAGGCTTTCCGCAGTAAAGCCGGGGAAGCTGTTGATTTCATTGAAGAGTAGCCTCTCGCCGCTCAGGAAGAAGTCTATCCTTGCAAGATGGCGCAGCTTAAGCGTCTCTGCCAGGATGGCGGAGTAGTCGGCGATTTTTTCGGCTATCTCCTCGCTTACCTCGGCGCGGTCGCTGATCGTAGTCGAGCCGCCGTACTTTTCGCTGAAGCCGTAGGTTCCGACGCATTTTGGCTCGCCCGGATGGGTGAGTATCACCCTGCCCAGCGCGGAGAAGAAGCCTACCTCAAGCTCGCGCTTGTCTTCTATCAGCTCCTCCAGCATCAGGTCAGAGCCTAACGCCATAGCCCCGTCGTATATCTGCTCCAGCCGCTCTTCGCCAGGGACCTCGTAAGCGCCAACCGAGCTGCCAAGCCCCGTTGGCTTCAGGAACAGGGGATAGCCCAGGCTCTCTGCCATTTCCCTCGCTACGGAGAGCGGTGTTCCCCGGGGAATTCTCACGCCCCTTGCCACAGGTATTCCGAGGGACTCGGCAATTCTTTTTGTGTAGTCCTTATCCGATACGATAGCTCCCGTTGCGGTATCTGCGCCGATAAAGGGGATATTTGCGCATTCAAGCAGTCCCTGTACACGCCCATCCTCACCACGGTCGCCGTGCAGAAGGGGAATAGCGCAATCAATTCGCAGAATTCCGTTGTCAGATAGCAAGCCGCATTTGTCCCCAAGCCTTACGGGGAAGGTGGGGCTCATCTTTTCCTTGTCTACTATGTACCAGGCACCAAGGCGGTCGATAAGCACATCGGTCCGCAGGTATTTCCGGGAGTCAATAAGTCCCGCAAGATGATCCTTGCCCAGCAGTGAAACATCGTGTTCCTTGCCCTCTCCACCGTAGATGAGGGCTATTCTTGGCCGTTTGTCCGACCTATACATATTCATCACCTCGCCACAGTTTATGCCTGTGAGTGATGATGGGTTAATTTTTCGGTGTCAGCACGGCGACCCTGTCGCGGCTTTCTATATCGCGGAGTATTTCGCACCGACAGCTATTCTCCTCGGCAAGACGGGCAAGAAGCTCGCCCTGGTCAAAGCCGATCTCCATAGCTATAAAGCCTCCCTCCGCCAGCCTTTCCAGGGCAAGGGGGATAAGCCTTCTGTAAAAGATGCTGCCGTCCTCGCCGCCGTCAAAGGCTATTCGGGGCTCCTTGAAGATCTCGGGAGAAAGGCTCTTGTAAACCTCGGTTGGAATATAGGGGGGATTTGAAAGTATGGCATCAAATTTTCCCTCCGTGTCGATATCCTCGGTGAGCAGGTCCCGTCTTTGGAGAGTGAGCCTGTCAAGCACGCCGTTTCGCTCGGCGTTCTCTTTTGCAATTGCCAGCGCACCCTCGGATATATCAACCGCCAGGGCGGTGGTGCTATCGCTGTTTGCCAGAGTGGAGATCGCCACACAGCCACTTCCCGTGCATAGGTCTAGAATGCGGTCGCCCTTCGTCAGTCTGCCCTCCGCAGATTCCACCAAAAGCTCGGTGTCCGCCCTCGGGATAAGCACCTCGGGAGTAACTCGGTATATCTCGCGAAAGAAGCCGACCTCGCCTATGATATATTGCAGCGGCTCGCCTTCAGCTCTTTTGGAGATCGCTTCGGCTATATCGGGGGAGTCCAGCTCAAAGCCTGTGTCAACAAGCATTGCTCTCGGCGCGCCATAGTGGGCGAAAAGCTCCCGGGCCTCGCCCCTTGCGTTTTCTATTCCTGCATCCCTCAGGATGGAAATTGCCTCGATTAGCTTCATTCAGCCTGTTCCGAAGCGGTGTCGGCTATGCCGCTGTTTTCATTATCCTCGCTTGTCAAGGGCTCGGTCTGCCCGTCTGTTGCAGCCTCGGCGGGCTCTGCGGCTTCCGTAGCATCATCTGCTATTTCAACGGTTTCTTCGGTATTCTCCGCCTTCTTTTCCCAGCCGCGGGAATTATAGAACTCCATAAATTCGGGGAAGTCGTCGCGCAGGGCGCATTTGATGGATGTGATCGCGATCTCAAGCATCTCGGGGGTAGGCTCCTTGGTGGTTATACGCTGAACCCACATACCGGGCGCGGAGATTATCCTTGTAACTATGTTATCGTGCTTGCCTGCAAGCATCAGGATCTCGTAGCCTATACCCATGGTGAGAGGGAGGAGGAGGATCTTGATGGCGGAGACGAGCAGGGGATGAAGCCAGCTGAAGGCGAATGCCTCCTCGGGAGGGAGAATAAAGCGGACAAACATACCGACAAATATGCCGATAAGTATCATCAAAAACATAAAGGATGTGCCGCAACGGGGGTGGAAGCGCCTGTGCTTCATCGCATTTTCGGGAGTCAATTCATCCCCCGCCTCAAAGCAGGCGATGGACTTATGCTCCGCTCCGTGATACTGGAAGGTGCGGCGGATATCGGGCATCAGGGTAACTAAAGCAAGGTAGGTAAGAAGAATTATCATCTTCATTATTCCCTCGATTATTGCAACCGCAAAGGAGGGAACCGCTACCGACGGAACGAATAGATTGAAGAGCCAGCAGATGCCCTTTGCCGCATAGGCGGGGAGAATAAAGAACAGTCCCACCGCCAGGAGAATGCCAAGGATGATAGAGAAGAACATAATGATGTCGACGGTGTTGCTCTTTTTGCCCTCTGCCTCCTTTTTCTTCTTTTCCTCCTCGTCATCAATTCCCATAACCTCTGCCGAGAAGCCAAGGGTCTTGAAGGAGAGGACCATCATCTCAATGAAGTTTACAAAGCCGCGGATTATCGGCAAATCAAGTATTCTGTGTTTTTTTCTTACCGAAACAAAGGAGCCGTCCTGGACAACGATCTCGCCTTGCTCGTTTCTGCAGGAGGTAACGGTTCTTTCTCCCGCCTTCATCATAACGCCCTCAAGCACAGCCTGTCCGCCAACGCGGTTCAGTCTGCAGACCTTGGGCTCATCCTTTCTGTCACTCATGTATTATCCTTTCTTAACGCGACATGCGTGTGTGCAAAATTATTGTAGTATACCATTATAACACAAATAAAAATAAAATAAAAGGGGTTTGTGTAAAATTTTCGAATTATTTATCCCTGTCGGCTTCCGCTTGACATTCTTTGCGTTGTGGTGTAAAATAATCCTAGAAATATCATACCGCGGCAGGTCGGGAAAGGGAGAGAGAAAAATGGATAAGAGAATATACAGATTGACTCCTGCGCTTAAGGACAACCTCTGGGGCGGAAACAAGCTTCGCGCCTACGGCAAGGAGTCAGAGGCGGACAGGATCGCTGAAAGCTGGGAGCTTTCCTTCACAAAGGGGGGCGAGGCCAAGATTTTTGACGGCAGAGCGCTGAGCGAGGCGTTCCCCAGGGAGAGCTGGGGTAAAAATTGTCAGGGCTTTGAGTTCTTCCCGACGCTTACCAAGTTCATCGACGCAAGGGAGAAGCTTTCGGTCCAGGTCCACCCGTCCGATGACTATGCGCTTGCAAATGAGGGACAGTATGGCAAGACCGAGATGTGGTATGTTGTGGAGGCTGAGCCGGGAGCGGGGCTTTATATGGGCCTATCCCGTCCCTCGGGGAAGGAGGAATTCGCCGCAAGGGTGGCGGACGGCAGCGTTGAGGAGCTGCTTTCCTTCAAGGAGGTCAGGGCAGGGGATGTGTTCTTTATCCCCTCGGGAACTATCCACGCCATAGGCGCGGGAGTTGTAATATTTGAAATTCAACAGAACAGCACCCTTACATACCGTCTTTATGACTATATGCGCCGTGATAAGGATGGAAATCTTCGCGAGCTTCATGTGGATAAGGCGATGCTTGTCAGCGACCTGTCCGTGTACAAGGAGGCACCCCGTGTAGAGAATTCGCCCGAAATAATAGGAAAATGCAAATATTTTGAAACCGCAAAATATAAACTTAACTTTACAGAAAAGAGTTTTACCGTCGGCCCTGACAGCTTCCTCTCGGTTACGGTCGTCGGCGGCGAGGGCTATATAGACGGCGAGGTGTGCAAAAAGGGGGAGAGCGTCTTTATCCCCGCCGATAGCGGAGAAATAGTCATGCGTGGCGATGAAGAGCTTGAATTTATTACGGTAAAAATTCCGGGAATTGAATAAAAGCCGGCCTTTTGGTTATCATCACGGTATACCAAATAAAGGAGGATACCAAGGTGACACTTACAGGCAAGGAAACCGACATTCTGAAGGATCTGAAGGCGCAGGAGGAGCTGTGCATCGAGAAGTATGAAAGATATGAGGAGGAGGCGAAGGACCCGGCTCTCAAGCAGATATTTGCCGAGATCAGAAGGGCTGAGCAAACACATCTTTCTACCATCACTCGAATACTGAATGGCGAGGAGGTTGCTATGCCATCACCTCCCAAGTCGGCGGCAAGCGCAAAATACGCGGGAGAGACCTCTCCCTGCAGTGGCAGAGATAAGGAAAACGATGCCTATCTTTGCCGTGACGCACTCTCGATGGAGAAGCGTGTTTCCTCGGTGTACAACACCGGAGTCTTTGAGTTTTGCTCGCCAATTCTTCGTGATACTCTTGCCCATATAGAGAAGGAGGAGCAGAACCACGGGGAGCAGCTTTACAGCTATCTTGAGAAAAACGGAATGTACAATTAATGGCTTTTAATTTAACACGCCTGCCGTTATTTCCTTTTATTTGACTAATTCCCGAATGGTGAGGGCGGCAGACCTTCTAACCTTTTTTTTATCCTTGTAAAAATTTTGGGCGAGGCACAGTATAATGTGCCTCGCCTTTTCCGTTTGCGGTGAGCCCCAATGAAAGAGACCTTTTTATTCGATTTTAATGATTGGCGCTTGCAGAGGCGCATCCTCGGCTTCCTCTGTCAGCGGTCCGGGCTCGTCATCAAAGCTTGGGAGATCCTCCTCCTCGCTCGATCGTATCTCCTCCGTCACAGGCTCGTCAGGGTTTTGCTCCGTCACCTCGGGCACAGGCTCGTCGGGATTTTGCTCTGCCACCTCGGGCATAGGCTCCTTGTTATGGAAGGAGCTTCTGAAGAAGGCGTACAGGAAATTCAGAATACCGTCGCCCACAAGCAATGCGCCTGTCAAAAATCCGTGGAGCATATCTCCGTCGCTTTCCTGGCTTATCTCATATTTTGACATCAGGAAGGCGCATACAACAAGCGCGGCGCCAATCGCAAGGGTTATCCAAAATCTGATAAGATAGTATTTTTGCGAATGGAATGCCGAGCCAACCTTGTAGGCTCCGTCGATAATCAAAAGAAGGTATATTATGTTTGAGAGTATGTACACTATTCCGCTTTGCACGATCAGCGAAATAATTCCGCATGCAATTCCCGAAAGCCCTACTACAAGCTTGCACACGAAAAAGAAGCCGCGGCGCTTATCAAGCAAGGCTTGAGAGAATAGTACCAGAGAAAATATTATTATAATTATGCCCATTGCCAGCGCCATTATCGTGAAGGTCTCGCGCAGCAGTATAAAGCAGATGCCTACCGCCGAAACCAAAAAGCCGAGCAAAAGGTAGCCGTAGGGGAAGGGCTCCTTCACTATATTCTTATCCTTCATTTTTTAGTCCTTTCTTTTTTGCCTTTCGTGCTGTCATTTATAGTCTCTTAAAAGAGATGAGTAATATATAGTTGTATCCTGAATATATAATCTTATATCTGTTTTAATTATACAGGAGCTTGTCGCTTTTTGTCAATAGTGTCATTGAATTGTTACGGCAAATACAAAAAAGTTTACAATTGGATTTTTTACTGTGAAAATTCTTTAACCTATTGACTTTTGTTTTATAAGTTGTATAATAGGCTTGACTAAAGAAAAGATTTATCCTGCCGACAAATAATAACAGAGATGGCAGAACGGCACAGGTGTGCTTGGGTGATGAAATGCTTAAGATCAAATCAGCAAGAATTCTGAACGGACCGATTTTTTCCTCAATTCTTCTTTATAGCCTCCCCCTGATGATAAGCACGCTGTTGCAGGTGCTTTTCAACGCGGCGGATCTGGCGGTTGTGGGCAATATGGCGGATGGAAATGCCATAGCCTCTGTTGGCGCGACAAGCCCTATCGTAAATCTTTGCGTTACCTCGGCAGTTGGACTCGCCTCGGGAATAAGCATCATACTTCCAAGGTGCTTGGGAGCGAAGGACGATGAAAGAACAAAGCGGATCGTGGATACTGCGCTTGTGCTTGCGGTGGTGCTGGGCGCCATTCTTTCCGTGGTGGCTTTTTTTGCCTCCCCCTGGCTGCTTGATATGACCGCCTGCCCCGAGGAGTGTTATGTGGGCGCGCTTACATATCTTCGCATTTATATGTTCTCCATTCCCTTTGCCCTGGTGTATAACTTTGGCTCGGCAATCATCCGCATCACGGGGGACAGCACACGCCCGATGATGTATATGATAGCCGCAGGCGCTACAAACATGTTTCTTAATATTATTCTTTGCTTTACTCTTGCGGACAAGGTTGCGGCGGTTGCTATTGCCACCCTTGCCTCCCAGGTGATAGGCTCGGTTCTTGTTATAATTCACCTTTGCCGTATCGACGGTCCCTGTAAAATCAAGCTGTCAAAAATTCGCCCACACCTCGGTGATATGCTCAGCATAATTCGCTTTGGCCTGCCCGGGGCGTTCAATACCGCGCTCTTCAGCCTTTCCAATCTCCAGATTCAGTCAGCCATAAACGCCTACGGCCCCGATGCCATTTCGGGCAACACCGCAGCGGGCTATTTTGAGATGGTGGTTGCCTCGCTTTCCAACTCGGTGGCAGATGCCTCTATTGTCTTTATCGGGCAGAACTTGGGAGCAGAGAACAATGACCGAGTGAAGAAGACCATCTTCTCCAGCATAGGAATCTGCTTTACTCTTGGTATGCTGGGGCCCTTGCTTTATCTGCTTGGCAAGCCGCTCCTTGGCATCTTCCTCCCCCACGAGCCTATTGCTGTGGAGTTTGGAATTGTTCGTATGCGCTATATCCTGGCTATTTATTTTGTTGGCGCACTGAACTCTGCCTTAAGCTCGGTTCAGCACGCCTTTGGTTATCCGATACTGCCGATGCTGAACTCGGTGGTGAATGTGCTTTTATTCAGGGTGATTTGGATGACATTCATCTATCCCTTTATGCCTACGGTGGGCGTGCTTGTGGAGGATATTGCAAACCTGTATGTTTGCTATACCTTCTCCTGGTCGCTGTGCCTGATAGTCAATATAATTGTTTGTTCAATAATTTATATCCGCTTCCGCAAGGGAAAATATAAGAGAGTTTAATATAAAAGCATCACAGAGGAAGGCGTACCGTGGGTTATCCCATTGCGAGACGCCATGTCCCCTGTGATGCTTTTATTATATTAATTTTATCAATTATCCTCGGCGTCGTCCTTCTTCGCCTGCTCGTCAAGCTCATCGTTAAGCTCGATGTTGTCGGCGTTGAGGTAGTAGGAGTCGCCCTTTGCGCTGACAAAGGCATATTCCTCGTCATCTGCGTCGTATAGTCTACCGCGAAGATCTATTGCTCTGGCATTGCGACAGATAGTCTCCAGGAAATCAAAGGTTTCAAACTCTTCAATCTCAATTCCTATATCGTCATTTACCAGGATAACGCTTGTTTCGCCATCGTCCTCGCAGGAGTCAAAGTCATCGTCATATTCGAGAAAGCTCTCGTCCATTTCGAAAAAGTCGTCCAGCGCGCCCGAGTTAAGGAAGGCTATAAACTTGTTGATATCCCTTTTCTCGCCGCTTGCTGTTATTTCAAAATATAGCTCATCATAAAGCTTCATAATAATCTCCTTGATATGTTTCTTTGAAAAGTATAGCATAAGGAAAAACTCTTGTCAATATCTTTGTAAAAAGAGGTCGAAAAAGCGCCTCGGGGCTGTTCCTTGATGTGGGCCGCCGTCTCGACCGTCCCTTCCGCCTTGCTCCCCGGTAGCGCGCTTTCCTTCATTAATATTATATATTCAATACCGTCTGCCACGGATAATGGCTGAGCTTAAAAAATGCTTGACAAAATAATGATATTGTGTTATATTGGAATTATCCTAGGAAAGGAGAGTTGCTATGGATAATTTTGATAATGTTGAACTTGGTGCAGAGCCGGAGGAAAAGAAGCCGAACAAGGCAGCTAAGGTTGTACATATGACCGCCGCCGTTGTTATCTTCATTCTTACCGCGCTGGCGTTTGCTTTTGACGCATATTTCAGCATAGAGATGTATATCCTGTTCCACACGGCCGAGGGATTTGAGGGGCTTGCGCTTCTTGTGATTATTCCTGTTGTGTTCCTGGGTATGATTTGCACAGCGGTTCTTGGAATTATTGGCATTGTGCTTTCCTCCACCGCTTGGCGCTACCGTAACGGCAGGGATAGGATTTTTGGCATAATATCCACTATACTGAATTCAATTTTTGTAGTCATTGGCGTTCTTTTGCCCATCATAGTTCTTTTAATCGGTCAGCCAGCCTGACGCTTTTTGCAGCCGCTTCCTCGGGAGCGGCTGCTTTCTTTTTTTATTCACGGGATATGTCGGGCGTTTTTATTATATGTTTTTTCTGCGCCTTTTGGTGAAAATGCCAAACTTTTACCTTTTGTGAACTATTCACATATGTCATTGTACACCATAAACAAAAAATCTTAAAAAAATTTTTAAAAACCCCTTGACTTTTTATCCCGAATAGTCTATAATATTAAAGCACGCAAAAAGCGAATGGCTTTCGTGCATCGATCATTGAAAATTGAACAACATGAAATTTCGAGCACTGAACTATTGGGGAAACCGATAGTAGTGCAGAGATCTCGTTAATACACTTTGAAAGAAAAAACTCAAAAAGTAAGAAGAAGCTAGAACAAAATAGCTCTAAAAAGATTTTAGGTCCTAGTGGACTTGAGATAGAATTTTTTAGAGAGTTTGATCCTGGCTCAGGATTAACGCTGGCGGCGTGCATAACACATTCAAGTCGAACGGAATAATC
>JAFTRB010000047.1 GCA_017462445.1 Clostridia bacterium | reverse complement strand
GCCCGTGTTGAGTTTGCCGTGCTATATAGCGTCGCTTCAATTTTCTTTCTGCTTGTCATCAGCTTGCCTCCTTGTAAACAATTGTGGTCAGTGTTACTCTTTATCGGTTCAATCCCTCGGGGAGGTCTTGGTGCTAACGCACTATGTTTGTCTTGCGACAAACCACCGAAAGAGCAATCTGCGGCAATCATCCTTGTGAGCAAGCTCCCAGATATGATTGCTCTTGATTATCAGTGGTCAGTGGTTAGTGGTGTAGGGACCGGCGTCCTCGACGGTCCGTGTGGGATAACCCGGAAAGTATAGTGCCTAGTGTTTCTCCCTATGTTTTTTATCCTTCCTTCACCACGTCATAGCAATAGCCGCCACCCATGCCGGTGAAGTCGAGCGCCCAAAGCGTAAGCCTGCCGGCCTGGTCAAAGCCGTTAAGCGTTCCTAAATCGCCGCCCTTCCCCCTGGTTGTATAGCACAGGAAGGGAACATATTCGCGTGTATGGTCGGTGCTGTTGTCCGATGGGTCGCATCCGTGGTCTGCCGTTATAATCAGCATATCGGTGTATTCCATCTTTTTAATCATATCGCCCAGCGCCTTGTCAAATTCATTAAGCGCCTCGGCGTAGCCTACTGCGTCCTGCCTATGCCCGTATTTCATATCGAAGTCAACAAGATTAATAAATGCAAAGCCTGTGAAATCCCTCTCGAGAAGCTCCAGTGTCGCGGCGATCCCCTCCGCGTTCGAGTGCGTCGGAATATGCTCGTCAATGCCAACTCCCGCAAATATATCCTGTATCTTTCCTACGGCGACGGTCTGAAGCCTAAAGCGTTGCATTCTTTCAATATAGCTTTCCTTTGGTGGCTTAAGCGAAAAGTCGCGTCTGCCGTCTGTCCTTGTAAAGCTGCCCTTTTCTCCAATAAAGGGACGGGCAATAACTCTGCCAACTCCGTGTTCTCCAACCAATATCTCTCGCGCAATCTCGCACCAGGCGTAGAGCTGCTCTCTTGGAACAATGCTCTCGTGGGCTGCAATCTGGAAAACGCTGTCCGCCGAGGTATAGACGATAGGCTTGCCCGTCACGATATGCTCCTCGCCATAATCCCTTATGACCTCTGTTCCGGAGTAGGGCCTGTTGCAAAGGCATTCTCTGCCGATCCGCTCTTCAAAGGCGGATATGATTTCATCGGGGAAGCCCCCCGGATAGGTAGGCATTGGCTTTTCCGAGATTATACCCATCAGCTCCCAGTGACCCGTAGTCGTATCCTTTCCACGGCTCTTTTCCATCATTCTTGCGCAGTCGGCAAGCGGCTTATCAACCCTCGGCAGATAGTCTACGCCCTTGATGTTGCCAAGCCCCAGCTTGATAAGATTTGGGATATTAAGTCTGCCGGTATTGTACAGGCTCCTCAGTGTGTCAGCACCCTCGTCACCGTATTCCACAGCGTCGGGCATCGCCCCGATTCCAAGCGAATCGAGGACTATCATAAATACTCTTTTATATCTTCTCATTTTTCACCTATGTCGCGTTTTTTGCCATACGCACCGCAATATTCAGTGCAATTTCCATCATTTCGGTAAAGGAAGTCTGCCTTAACTCTGCCGAGAGAGACTCGCCTGTCAACAGGTGGTCGGACACCGTACATATAGCAAGCGCTCGCTTGCCAAGATGCGCCGCATTCATATACAGGCCCGCCGCCTCCATCTCAACGCCCAAAACACCCATCTCGGTCCACCTTGCGCTGGCATCGGGGTTCGCGTTATAGAAGATGTCGGAGGAAAGCAGGTTTCCTACCTTATAGCTTACGCCCATCTCCTCGGCGATGTCCACCGCCTGACGGAGCAGGGGATAGCTGCATATTGGCGCAAAGCTTCCCTCCAGGCCGTACTGCTCGCCAAAACGGGAGGTCGTACAGGCTCCCATTCCTATAATGACATCACGGAGCCTGACATCGGGCTGCATTCCGCCGGCAGAGCCAACACGGATTATGTTCTCCACACCAAAGAATTTGTATAGCTCGTAGGAATAAATTCCTATTGAGGGAATACCCATTCCGCTCGCCATAACCGACACGGGTACACCCTTGTATGTTCCGGTATAGCCCTGAACACCGCGCACATTGTTAACGAGGCGCGCCCCCTCGATGTAATTTTCGGCAATGAATTTTGAGCGGAGCGGGTCGCCCGGCATCAGCACGGTGGGGGCGAAATCTCCGATTTGTGCGTTAATATGTGGGGTATGATTGCTCATATTTTTTCTCCTTTGCTAATCTTAATAGCCCTTTGCTTCCTCGTTCTTTACGATTTTTACAATTCTGCTTGTGCCAAGCCTGTCAGCGCCCAGGCGGATGAACTCCTCCGCATCGGCAAGGCTTGAAATTCCTCCCGCCGCCTTGACACGGACACCCTCGCCTACATTTTTAGCCATCAGCTCCACCGCCTTCGGGGTTGCCCCCTCTTTTGAGAAGCCGGTGGAGGTCTTGATGTAGTCAGCGCCCGAGAGGGTAACAAGCTCGCACATTTTTACAATTTCCTCGTCGGTCAGAAGACAGGTTTCTATTATAACCTTCAGTATTCTTCTTCCGCAAATCTCCTTCAGACGCTTTAATTCGCCAAGGATATCATCATATCTTCCGTCCTTAAGGAAGCCTACATTGATGACCGTGTCGATTTCGTCCGCTCCGTCGGCAATTGCCTGCGCCGTCTCAAAGCATTTAGCCTCGGTGCTTGCGTAGCCGTTAGGAAACCCGATAACCGTACATATTTTAAGTCTGTCGGCAACATATTCCCGCGCCGCCTTGACATAACAGGGCGGAATGCACGCGGAGGCGGTTCTGTATTTTATAGCATCGTCCAGCACCGAGCGGATATCCTCCCAGGTGGCGCATCTGTCAAGCAGGGTGTGATCCACCCTTGAAAGTATTTCACAAAGCTCCATTTTTCTCCCTCGCAATTCTTTTTTCATAGCATTCGTGGCACATAGCGAGATAGCTCTCGTCTCCGCCAATCATAATCTGCTCGCCCGAGGTGACAATTTTTCCCTCTGATATCCTTGCGTTGACCGTAGCCTTTCTTCCGCAGGCGCACATTGTCTTTATCTCCGATATAGTGTCGGCAATCTCAAACAGGCGGAGGCTTCCCGGGAACAGCCTGGTACGGAAATCGGTTCGCAGACCAAAGCACAGAACCGGGACATCGCATTCGTTTACGATGTGGCGGAGCTGGTCGATCTGCTCCTCGGTGAAGAACTGGCTCTCGTCGGCAATAATGACATTTGCACAGCGGTGTCTAGAGGTAAACATTTCAAAGATGTTTTCCTCCTCCTTGATGGGGGTACACTCGCAGCATAGACCAACTCTGCTTGATATCTGTTCTGCTCCGTCGCGGTCATCGGTGGCAGGCTTGATAAGCCACACGCGCATTCCCCTCTCCTCATAGTTGAATTTAGTAATCAGCGCCTGGGCGGTTTTGCTCGAGCCCATTGCTCCATACTTGAAATACAGCTTTGCCATCATTACTTCCTTTTCTTTTTATTTGTCACTACAATTATAGCATAAGCAGAATAAAAAATAAAGCATTTGAATAAAAATAATAGGGATATTTTCATAAGCTCTGCAATGCAGCCGAGTGATTTTGAACAAATTCTAAAAAAATCAAAAAAAGGCTGGAAATTATTTTGGAAATATGATATAATGTGCGCAGAAATTCTTGCTACGCAAGTCTTTGGCGCTTTGCGCCTCGATGCTACCGCATCCTGCGCTCCTTGAATCAAGGCATAAAAATGCCCTTGCAAGCAAGCATTTTTATTTATGATAAAATAAAATCCGTCTTTTGCAAATAAATAGGGAGAAAGGAGAAGAATATGATACTTATAATTGCCGAGAAGCCCTCGCTTGCCAGAAATATTGTTGCCGGAATTGGCAAGATGGATAAGAAGAACGGCTATTATATCAATGAAAGTTATATAGTAACATGGGTATTCGGACATCTCTTTTCTCTTGTGGATATAGAGTCGTATTCGGATAATCCGGAGCAGGCTGACCGCCGTTGGACGCTGGATAACCTGCCCTGCTTCCCCGAGACCTTCCGCTTTGAGCTGAGGAAAAAGGATGGAACGCATACCGTGGACTCGGGAGTTGCAAGCCAGTTCAGGCTTATCGAGCAGCTCTGTAACCGCGCCGATGTGGATACCATTGTAAATGCGGGAGATGCTGACAGGGAGGGAGAGATCATTGTCCGCCTCTGCGTCAGTCACGCATTGAAGGGAACGAAGGCGCAGAAGCGTCTTTGGCTTCCTGACCAGACCCCTGAAACTGTAAGACGCGCTCTTGCGGATATGAAGGACGAGAGCGAGTACGATACCCTCGCCTCCGAGGGCTTTGCGCGTACCTATATCGACTGGCTCTATGGCGTTAATTTAACACGGTATGCCACTATCAAGACAGGCAAGCTTCTCCGCGTTGGACGGGTTATCGTCCCTATCGTCAAGGCTATATATGACAGGGATATGGAGATACGCAGCTTTGTGCCGGAGACATACTATGTAATAGGCTCGGATGAGCGCACCCGTGGGGAGCGTGTTGAATTAACGGGTAAACAAAAGTTTACAAGCACCGAGCTTGAGAAGGCACAGGAGCTTGCTGCGGCATACAATGCTGCGGGAGCTGTGGTAACAAAGGTAGAGAGCAAGACGGATAGGATTCTCCCGGGAAAGCTCTATTCGCTCTCAACCCTTCAGAATGTCCTTGGCAAGCGCTTTAAGATGAGCATGGCGGAGAGCTTGAAGATAATTCAAAAGCTCTACGAGGAGGGATATCTCACCTACCCAAGAACTAATTCCGAGTATCTTGCAACGGCTGAAAAGGACAAGATGCGCGCTATTATTTCCAATATTTCAAAGCTTGGATATCCTGTCAAATTCCGCGACTCCAAGTATATCTTTGATGACTCTAAAATAGAGTCGCACTCGGCTCTTACCCCGACCTACAAGATTCCGGATAAGACAAAGCTTTCGGAAAAGGAGAACCAGGTTTATTCAACCGTGTTCCGCCGCTTTGTCGCGGTATTCTGCGCGGAGGAATGCGTGGCGGAAAAGAGCGAGATTCATATAAAGGTCGGCGAGTACGAAACCTTTGTGCTTAAGGGAACAGTTATTGTCGAGCCGGGCTGGACCAAGTATGATGACTACACGGCAAAGGACAAGCTTCTCCCCCGCCTTGAGGTTGGCGAGGAGGTCGTTATCGACTTTAAGCCACAGGAGAAGAAGACAACACCGCCAAAGCATTATACCATTGAAACCTTGAATAACTATCTGAAGAACCCCTTCAAGGATGATAAGGCAAAGGCAAAGGAGCTGGAGGAGAGCGGCGAGGTCGACGATGCGGAGGACTACCGCGCTATCTTCGAGGGCTTGGAGCTTGGAACAGAGGCGACAAGAACGGGCATTATAGATAATGCCAAGCGCTCGGGCTATATCGACCTTAAGAAGGATGTTTATACAATTCTGGACGGTGGCGAATATCTGATAGAGTCCATTGCCAGGCTTGGTATCGTAATGGATAAGTACAAGACCAGCGAGCTTGGAAAGGCGCTTAAGAAGGTGTTCCACGGAGAGATGACGGTGGAGGAGAGCGTAAAGCTTGCCGAGAGGGAGATCTCCGCCATATTCTCCAATAGCACGGGTGGCTATACTCCGCCTCCGGTCAATACGGGGAAGTATGGCGAAATAGTCGGCCCCTGTCCGCTCTGCGGCAGGAATGTGGTAAGAGGAAGGTCTAATTACGGCTGTATGGGCTACGCCGATGGCTGTGGCTTCAAGATGGGCGTTACCATTTGCAACAAGGACATTCCGATAGCCGAGGTCGCAAGACTTCTTAAAGAGGGCTCAACGGGCAAGCTGTTTGGCTTTGTTTCCAAAAGAGGCAAGCTCTTCTCTGCCAAGCTTTCGCTGAAGGACGGAAATGTAGTCTTTGAGTTTGATACGCCGCCTCGCTCGGGCACAGAGGACAGTGACAAGCCAAAGCCCCGAAGAAATAAGGGCGGAAGAAAAAAATAAAATAATAAGGGCTATACAAGGCGTTTTTGCCGGTATAGCCCTTTTAGTATCAAAAAAATAATTATTGAATAGTATGTATTAAGCGAGTAAAGCTCGCAGATCATCTTTGGAGGATAACATACTATGAATAACAACTACCTGTGCCATCTCTTTGACGACAACTGCACCTGGATTATTATTGCAGCCGTTATCGTCGTTCTCTGTTGCTGCTGCCACAACTGATAGTAACAGAATTCAAGCTTAGTCCGTAGGCGTGTTAAATTTACCGACGGACCGAATTCATAAAAAGCAAACAATAGTTTGCTTTTGGGGCGGAGCATCCGCCCTTTTTTTATTTCTCTCCCTCGCCCTTCAGCTTCGCCTTGTCAAGCCCAACAACAGGAAGCACGAAGCCGCTTGGGTCTGCGCTTGAAATATCCAGGGCAATTATCCGTCCCCGATAAATGAGCATATTTGCGTGTACCTCCCCCTCATAGTCAAAATTGGTTACAAGATAGGCGTAGTGCATAATTCTTCTTCCTCGATATTTAGTAAGCTCAAGTCCCTGCGCTCTCTGTATTTCATTGTAGCCGCTAATAATTCGGTCAAAGTTGTCCGGCAGCGTGTATGCCTCCTCAACCAATGGCGCCTCGTTAATTTCCAGCCCCTGGCTGCGCAGGAATGCTACTCTGTCCTCGTGCGTCTTGATACCTCCGTAATTCACCTCAATTCCGTCCACCGAGGCATATACCGCCGTCTGCCCGCCAATTGAAAGGAGAAGCAGCATAGCTAACGCCGAGAGTAAAAGAAGCGCGAAGAATTTTATAGTTGATGCTCTCACAGAATATACAAACATAATCCCTCCTGTATTTCAATAAATAGAAAAAAGCCCTGTGATACTAGAGCATATTCACAGGGCAATTTTTTTATTACAATTATTCCGACTCTTTTTTCTTAGCCAGGCGAACAAAGAAAAATGCGCCAAGGAAGCCCAGCGCAAGAAGAAGCGCACAGGCAATCCAGTACAGCGGGGATGTGGGTAGAGTGGAAAGAGTCAAGCCGACATCCTTTGCCGTAGAGATAAATACTGTGGGGATTGAGCCGATAATAAAGCCAATGATGGCGAAATATGTCCCCCTGGGGCAGTGTGCAAGCAGCCACTTCATCACCACCGAAACCGAGAAGAAGCCGACAAGAATTCCAACGCCGATGCACATAAGCACGAGAATGGATACAAGCATATCCTTTCCGCTCAGAAGATGCTCGGTAATAATTTTTATTATAGGGTTATAGTAGCCGAGAATCAAGAGAAGCATGCTTCCCGAAATTCCGGGAACAACCAGCGCCACCGAGCCGATAAAGCCTATTACGAACAGGAGCAGATACCCACCCGCATTCAGCTCAAGCAAATTTACATCTGCGCCTGTTGGCGCAAAGGAGAGCGCCGCTGCAAGGAGAAGCGGAATTATTAACGCAACGATATTATTCGCGGTTGGTTTTCCCTTTGTTTTTTCGGTTATCGAGCCTAAGCCGCCCAAGGCAAGCCCGACAAAGAGCGAAACCGTCGGCAGAGGAACGCTTTCCAGCGCCCAACCCAGGGGATACAGTAGCGACACCGCTCCAAGAACAAGCCCCAGAAAAATAGGCAGAAGGGTTAGGAAGGAGCGCTTGAAATCGCGGAAGATATCGGCCACCGCGCCTATCAGCCTCTCGTATATCCCCAGTATTGCCGCTACCGAGCCGCCCGAGAAGCCGGGAATGATAAAGGCGATGCCCATACAGAAGCCGCCTATAATATCTCTTAAAAAGGGCAGTCTCTCAAAAATTCCTATTTTAGCCGCTTTTTTTGGCTCATCATCATTGTTTTCTACCATTTTTGCGGCTGTGTCCGCGCCCCCACCCTCCTCGGTGGGAGTAAGGGAGCCATGACACTCCTCGTTTATATTCATAGTCTTACCATCCTTGCTTGTTTGATAGGAGAGCCTCCCTGTTTGTACAGTAACAGATGTCACTTTTGCCCTGCATCATCTGTAAAAATTCCTCGAAGCGCTCCCATGTTCCGTGAATGTCAAATTCGTATGCGTGTCCCCAAACATAGAATACGGACGGCTCCTCGCACTTAAGCGAAAGAAATTTTTCGCCCAGCTCAAATAGCTT
>JAFTRB010000046.1 GCA_017462445.1 Clostridia bacterium | reverse complement strand
GGTTATGATAAGCACCTGGCAAATTATCAAGAGAATATTACGCAGCTTGCTGAGCGGTATTCTCTTTTTTCTATACTTTAAGCTTAACTTCCAGACAAATGTACTGGAAATGTATTTATTCTGATAATTAGGCTTTATTAAATAGATAATAAGAAGGATAATTAATCCTATAAAGCCCAAAAATCCTAACGGGGTCAACCAACTCATTCTATAATTCCCACCTTTAACAGTTCTTTGAAGAGGACACGCTCGATGGGCTGATCAGAGCATACCGAAACGAATGATGCGCCACGAGAGAAGCAGAAGGTCTTCAGCTCCTCAACGAAGTCGCGCATTGCCTCCTCATAAGCAAGCTGGGAACTGACATCAATGTTGATCTTCATGTTTCTCGCATCAGTAAGATCCTCGGTCTCCGAGTCGACAAGATTTACACGACCGGTATACGAGGGGTCGATCTCCTCGGGAGTCATAATCTGCACGAGGAGCACCTGTCTCTTCTTGTACGCGAGGAAGTCTACCGCCCTCTTCCAGTCTCCATCGGTGAAGAAATCGGATATTATGACGGTGAGACCATCGTTGTTCCCTGTATTTTCACAATTTACAATAGCCTCGGAAATATCCGAGTCGCCATCGAATTCAAGAGTCTCCAGCTCGCTCATAGCTCTGAAGAAGTTTCTCTTGCCGACAATCGTGCCGAAGGGGTCCTCAGCCCGACTGCCCTTTATCAATCTGTAAGATACCTTGTCCATGTTGTGTACCGAGAGATAGCCGAGCGCTGCCGCTACGCCAATGGTGTAGGCAGACTTCTCGGGATTGTCCTTGCCCATAGAGGCGGAGCAATCGATGAACACCTGGGTGTGCATCTGTCTTTCGTCGGTAAACAGCTTAAGGAAGAACTTCTCGAATCGGCTGTACAGGTTCCAGTCTATACGGCGAATATCGTCACCGAGAGCGTACTCACGGTAATCGGCAAACTCGACCGTCTGACCGTAGGTACGCACAAGGTGCTTACCACCAAAGAATCCTGCGAGGTCCGCGCGAAGCTCAAGCGACAGGGTCTCTAAGCGACTGAAAAACTCGTCGTTTAAGTACGAATTGTTCACTTCTAAATAGACACCTTTCTTTGCGAATTTGAGTTAAGCTAGGATTACTTACCGAAGCCGAAGATACCGCGCTTCTTGGGCGCCTCGGCGGGTGCTGCAGGCTCCTCTGCCTTTGCAGGTGCCTCGTCGGCAATGCCACACTTAACAACAAGCTCGTCGATAATCATCTTGATGATCTCATCGGGAGATACTCTATCCGCTACCGCCTCGAAGGTGAGCTTGATACGGTGACGGAGTACAGGGTATGCCAATTCGTTCAGATCGGCGTAGGATACATTGAATCTGCCCTTCATAAGAGCCTTTACCTTAGCGGCAGAAATAAGAGCCTGACCTGCACGGGGAGATGCTCCGAGACGGATGTACTTCTTTGCTGCCTCGCTCGCGCACTCGCTGTCGGGATGAGTTGCCGAGCAGAGCATCATCGCATATCTCATAACCTCCTCGGCTACGGGAATCTGGTTTGCTGTTGCGCGCATCTCAAGAAGGTCGGAGCCGTTACAAGCAGCATCAGCAACCTCCGCCATGGTCTTCTGAGTCATATTAACGATGCTCATAAGCTCATCAAGGCTGGGGTTCTTAACTATAATCTTGAACATGAAACGGTCCATCTGAGCCTCGGGAAGAGGATATGTACCATCCTGCTCTACGGGGTTCTGGGTTGCAAGCACGAAGAAGGGCTCTTCAAGCTTTCTGGATACACCCATAACGGTAACGGTGTGCTCCTGCATCGCCTCAAGGAGAGCCGACTGAGTCTTAGGAGTAGCACGGTTGATCTCGTCCGCAAGAATGATGTTGGAGAAGATGGGACCGGGCTGGAACTCGAAGTTCGAGTTACCCTTCTCATCCTTTACGATGATGTTAGTACCCGTTACGTCCGCGGGCATAAGGTCGGGGGTGAACTGTATTCTCGAGAAGGGGAGGTCAAATACTCTACCAAGAGAACGTACAAGACGGGTCTTACCAACTCCGGGAACACCCTCAAGAAGCACGTTACCGCCTGCAATCATAGCAATAACCGCGCCCTCAATAACATCCTTCTGACCAATGACATCACGCTCGATCTGCGCGAAAATGTTGTCACACTGCAGCTTAAATCTTTCCAAATTCTGTTCTGTTACCATAATCTTTCATAGCCTCGCTTTTTATGTTATATTTTTATTAGTCTTTAGTAAGTAGTTCCGGGCACATCACTCGATGATATTGAAATATGCCTCGATTATATCTCGCATCTCGTCGGTGAGATCGTCTCTCTCCTCGAGCGCCGCAAGCAATTCCTCGTAATATTGCTCGTACACATCACGGTAGTAGGTGTCACCGTCTATTATCTGGTTGACCTCCTCATACTTACCGCCGCCACCGCCGGGGTTGTTCTTATCTCCGGGGCCCATACCCTCACCGGGTACATCATCGGGCTCATCCTCATCGTCTCCCGCATCCTCGGCATCCTTGACCGCGATAAATATTGCGGATACAGTGATATCCTTCTTCACCGACTTGTCAAAGCGCGAGGGGTTTGCTATACCGTCGTTCCATGCAAGGAACATATAGCCATCCTCTGCCACCGCGAGCACAGGCAAGCTGCTGTCTCCGTCGACAACCACCTGTTCTCCGTCGCCTATCAGATATCCGCCCTTGCCAACAGTGTAAGTTACCTCAAACTTTTCAGGAGGCTCGGGTGGGAATATCATAAGCCACACATCCATACCGGACGGGAAGCCGTCGACAACCGTACTCAGAAGCTCGGTGGTGAAGGCGCCCAGGAAGAGCGTGCCAATTGTAATCACAAGCACGATTATCGCAGTTGCAATCTTCAGCTTAACCCTCTTCTTATCGAGTCGCTCGAGCGTTTCGACCGCATCCCTACGCTGCATCTCGGCAATGAAGGAGTCGTCTCCTTCAAGCTCGACCATCGTAATAAGACGCTCGTCAAGACCGTAGCGGTCAAGCCTCTTTGCGTTTTTCTTGACGGTTGGAGCGAACACTGTTTTGTAAAACGCAAATGTCAATGCTGCTGTTACCAAAGCAAACACAACAATCGCGGCGACGATACCGTTCGCCTCCAGGAACCAAAATACTGTCGCAAGGACGAAGCCTACTCCTGCGCCAAATACTGCGCCAAGAAGCAGTGACTTGATCAGCGCCTCTCGCCGAAGGACAGAATCAAAGCGTTCAAATTTTTTCTGTGAATTCATTGTAAAAACCGTTCCCTTAATATTTGTATCACGCAATATTAATTAAAATAAATGCGCGTAAAAACTTATTCTTAATTGTATCATATTTTTTCGTCGGTGTCAACCTTTGTCGTATTTTTCTATGTTAAAATTTTATGATAGATTTAAATGTTTTTTATTGAATATGCACAAAAACAAAAAGGGCAAGAACACGAGAAAAACTCGCATTCTTGCCCTGATTTTCTTATACGGGTAACGCAAATATGCGCCACCCTACCCTCATCCCGATGCCCCGAGGGGCACCGAGATAGCGGGGTTATTCAAGCTTTTTGATATCCTTTGATATCGGGATTAAAATACAAGAGACATTACGCTGCCGTCCTCGTATACGAAGGTAAGACCGTCTGTATACTCGGAGCCGTCCTCAAGAACGAGAACCCAATCCTTGGTAGCAACACCGTCAACCATTACATCTCTGAACTCGCACTTAGCGCCGTTCTTGAAGACAACGGTCTTGTCAGCGGTGATGGTTGTTCCGTCGGGGAACTCAACGCCGCCGTCAGCGGTGAATATGATATCAAGAGTAAGGGGATCGCCAGCCTTAAGGATGGTTACATTGCCCTCTGCATCTACGCAAACTCTTGTGAAGAACTTAGAGCCGGAGGTTCCAAGAACATACTCAGCGTTTGCTTCCTTGATTATGACACAATCATAAGCATAGGCATTGATGGATGCATCGAAGGTAACAAATCCGTTTTCATCTATGGTATAGAGAGAAGAATCTGTTATAACGAAGAAGGTGACAACGTCAAATCTGCTTGTATTGACATTGAAGGTAAGCTCACCGCCGTTCACACTGTCGGGAGTGGGATAGTAGATGTGGCCGTCCTTAATGTGTACAAGGTAGTCATCGGAATTGTCCTCGCCTGCAAAGTCACTGTAGATAGAGCCGTCCTTATCGAAGTAGAACGCTTCATCTATCATAACCATGCCGTCGGGAAGAAGCTCATCCCAGTAACCGCCAAGCTTCGAATAAACGGTGCCGTCAGGACCTATCTCATAGTCAGAGAAGGAGGGCGCGCCGTTGTTGGTCGAAAGAACCGAATACTTAACATCGGCAGTATCGATGGTACTGGTCTTCAGAAGAACGGAGCCGTCTACACCGATTATTGTAGCATCGGTGGAGGTGAGCCAACCGAGGTTATCAATGTAATTGTAGTTTTCATCAGGAGAATCCTTATAGGTCGAGTGGATATACTCGGCATCCATATAGGACTCCATGAAGTAAACAACACAATCACTGGGAACTCCAACGAAGGGCTTTGCTCCGATTTCGAACTCGTTCATCGAAGGAATTACTACAAGCTTCAAAGAGGTACAGCCTGCGAACGCGCCGTCCTTAAGCTCCTCAATACCCTCATAGTTAGGATAGTTGTAGCTCTCATCGGATGTACCGGGAAGAGTTACTGTCCTGAGCGATGTACAATCAGCAAATACGAATGCACCGATTGCCAAAGGCTTGTAGTCAACCTGAGAATAGTCAACATCAAGAGGCGCATTTCCGTTACAGCCGTAAAGGTTGTCGTACATGTTTACTTCAACGAGCGAGGTACAGCCTGCGAATGCATAGTCACCGATAGAGTACATCTCGGTAGCGAACTTAATATCGCTAAGAGAGGTACAGCCTTCGAATGCGTTTGCGCCAAGGAGGCTTACATTGGAAAGGTCAATAGACTCAAGCGATGTACAACCCTTGAATGCGCCGGAGTAGATGCTGGTACCGTACTTCCTGAAGTAGTGGGAGCCTGTGTACTGCTGGAAGCCGATACATTCAACCTCACCGATAGTGGTGATGCCAGCGGGAAGGACCACATTCTCAAGCTTTGCACAGTTCATAAAGAACTCATCGCCAAGATTACCGGTAACATTTTCATGAATAACCACAGACTCAAGCTTGGTACAGCCCGCAAGAACGCCCTTTACATCAAGGCTGGTAACGCTCTCGGGAACAACGAACTCGGTGATAGCGGTGTTCGCGAACATATAATCGGTAAGACCGGTAAGCTGAGCGGGAACATTGATATCGCTAAGAGAGGTACAATCCTTGAATACACGATCACCCATGGTGAGCGCGATGGTTCTGTTGGAGAATACAACCTTGTCAAGCGAGCTACAGCCCTCAAACGCACCGTCACCGACGGTAGAAGTCATCTCGTGGATAGTGATCTCAAGAAGAGAGGAGCATCCCTTGAACGCCTCTGCGCCTACGGATATAATGCTGTTGGTGAGCTTAACAGTCTTAAGCTTCTTAGAGTTCATAAATGCCATTGCAGGGATTTCTGCAACCTTCTCAGGAACGATAATATGCTCGAGCTGAGAATCACAGAATGCAGCCTCTGCGATAACACCTACGGAGGAAGGAATCTCGAATACGCCGCCCTCAATCACATTGGTGGGCAGGTAGTAAATGATCGTGAACTTGCCCTTATCCATAAGAGCGCCGTCCTCAAGGATATAGTCCTCGTTACCTTCCTCAAATCTGAAGTCGGTGAGCGAAGAGCAGTTGATGAAGGGGTTACCGCCAATTCTCATTACGGATGCGGGAATGTTAGCCGATACAAGCGATGTACAGTTTGCAAATACACCGGTACCGATGTACTCAACGCCAAGATAAAGCTTAGCCTCGGTAATGTTCGCGCAATCCTCGAATGCGAAGTTGCCGATCGTCTTAACGGTCGAAGGAATTTCAACCTTTGTGAGATTTACACAGCCGGAGAACGCTCTGTTACCTATCGCGGAAAGGTTGGACGGGAAGTCAACACTTGCAAGTCCACTATCCTGGAAGGTGCTTGCACCCAAGGTAGTAATGCTGTCAGCAAGAACTACGGATGTAAGAGCAGTGGTTCCACGGAATATCGCAGACTCAACCTCAGGGTCGGAGCCGAGCGCCTTAAGCTGGCAGTTCTCAGCAAATACCAAGGAAGCAAGAGAGGAGCATCCGTCGAACGCAAAGTCACCGATAGACTCAACCTTCTCACCGATAGTAGCCGAGGGAAGAGCCGCACAGCCACGGAATGCAGCCTCGCCGATAGTCTCAAGCTCTGCGGGAAGAGTAAAGTTCTTGAGGCTTGCGCAGCCTTCGAACGCGCTATTTCCAATGCTCTCAACAGAATCGGGAAGAACAACGGTCTCGAGCTTAGCCTTGCCCTTGAAGATCTCTGCGGGAAGGTCTGTGAAGCTTCCGCCGATAACAATGCTCCTAAGAGCGTTACAATCCTTAAATGCGTTGCCTGCAACAGATATAATGGTGTCGGGAAGAACGATGTCCTCTATAACCTTACATCCGGAGAAGGTCTCGCCGGGGATATTTGTGAGCTTACCGCCCTCAGCGAAGATTACATTCTTCAGCTTGGAGCAGGTCTCGAATACACCGAAGTTAGCGTAGTCCTCAAACTCAACTACGGAAGCGGGAATGGTGATCGTTTCAAGAGCTGAACAGCCCGAGAATGCACCTGCGCCGATAACAGAAACATTATCGTGAATGGTAACATTCTTAAGAGAAGTACAGTTCTGGAAGGTAAATCTGGGGATCTGGGTAAGGCTGCTGGGAAGATCTACGTTTACAAGAGCCTTACAGTTGTAGAATGCACTGTAATCCATCTCCGAAACGGTATCGGGAAGCTCTACGGTAGCAAGCTTTTCGTTGTAGTAGAATGCGCCATAACCGAGAATCGAGAGATTGGAGTTTTCTGCAACCTTGAAGGAAACAAGGTTGGGAAGCTGATAGAACGCATAATCTGCAAGGTGAATTACACTTGCGGGAAGAACGACATCAGTAATAGCGGAAGCAGCTCTGAAGGCGTTCTCGCCTATCTTAAGCAGACCCTCATGGAGGATTACATCGTAAGGATAGTAGGAGAAGGCAGATGCCTCGATAACGGTAACACGGTCATCCATATCGAACGCGGTCTTGCCGCCCATATCCATCATCGGAGGTACATACATAAGTATGGACATATCCGAGCTGTAAAGAGCGCCGTCTACGACCGTGAGATAAGGATTACCCTCGGGAACTACGATGCTCTTGATGTTAGCCTGCTGGTACGATGTAAAGATGGAGCCGCCATTGAGCGCAACAGTGCTCTTTACAACGTTATTAAGAATAACCTCTTCAAGTGTTCTGGGGTTGAATGCGCCGGAGCCTATGAATTCAAGGCTCTCGGGGAATGTGAAGCTCTTGAACTGAGCGTTAGAGAATGCGGATGTACCGAGAGTATGAAGCTGAGAGCCCTCCTCCCAGGTGACTTCCTTAAGCGGGCTGGTAGAGAATGCCTGATCGTCTATGATCTTAACGCTTGCAGGAATATTGAGAAGCTTCTCAACGCTGCTGTTGGTGAAGGACCAGTAGCTGATCTTCTCAACAGTCGAGCCAAGAGCAAAGTCTACCGTCTTAAGCATGCTGTTTCCGGTGAAGGAATTCTCATGTACAGATGCGACCTTGGGAAGGTAGAGAGCCTTTAAGCCGTAGTTGTCGGTAATTGCATACTCACCGAACTCAACGGGACCAGCCTCACGGTTGAAGGTAAGAGTGAAGTTAGCGCCGACAGGCTCAATGTTAAGGAATGCATAGCTGCCTACAGCTGCAAGATGCGCAGGAAGAACAACCTCCTTAAGAGTGGTGTTCTCGGAGCCCCACTGGTTGGAGGTAGCACCGAATACTGCGTTCTCGTCATCATCGTACTCAGCGGACATAGTGCCACCGATACGAAGAGTAGCCTCGCCGTTCCAATTAGGCATCTCCTCGAATTCTACTCTCTCAAGCTTTACGCCACGGAATGCGCGGTTGTGAACAAGAGTTACAGTAGAGGGGATGGAAAGCGTGCCTGTCTTGCCTCTGGGACAGTAAACAACGGTTACAGGATTACGCTGATCGTCGTTTATGCAGAATACACCGTCAATGTCAGAGAACTGAACGCAGCCGTCTGCAACGAAGATGTTCTCAAGCGCGGAGCAGCCCTCGAATACGGTATAGAACGAGGTGATGGAAATGCCGGTACCAACAGTTACATTATCATATACTCTCTCAAGACGCTTGGGGAGTGTAATGGTAGTGAGCGCCTTATCGTTGTAGAAGGCGTAATCGTTGATACTGAGAGGAGTTTCAGCTGTATCAGCGCCTGCGAATACGAAGGTCTTAAGACCGCTCATATTTGCGAAGGCATACTCACCGATATCGGTTACGGTGGTAGGAATGGTTACAGCTTCAAGAGTAGAAATGTTTCTGAACGCATCAACTCCGATACCTATAAGTCCCTCGGGAAGAGTGATTGCGGTAAGAGAGGTCTTGTTGAATGCGCTGACACCGATCGTTGTAAGCTTGGAGCCCTCGGGAATGGTAACGGTCTTAAGAGTAGTAAGTCCGTTGAACGCCTTAACTCCAATCACGGTGGTTCTGGTGGAGAGGTCAACGCTTGCGAGGATCGTACCCTCGAATACGCCGTACTCATCCTCTGCGCTACCGATAGTCAGAGGCTTATCGCCGTCGGTTACGGTAAGAGTCGCAAGGTTCTTACACTTGTAGAAAGCACCCTCGCCAACAGTCTCAACGGACGCGGGAATGTTGATGCTGCCAAGCATAGTGTAAGCAAACGCATAGTCACCGATTGTGGTAACGGTATCGGGAATAATTACGGTTTCGTAAGCGTCACCCTCAGTAGCGGGCTTGCCAAGTCCCGACGCATAGAATGCGTAGTCACCGATCTCGGTGAGCTTAACGGGAAGAGTTATCGAGGTAAGCTCGGGACAGTTGGAGAATGCGTAATCACCGATGGACATAGCCTCGGTAGTCTCGAAAATTACCTCAGAGAGGTAGATACACCCATCAAACGCGTTAGCGCCGATTTCGGTAATACCTGCGGGAATTCTGAGAGAAGTGATGTTCTCGTTAGCCTGGAATGCGGATGCGCCAATCTTCGTAAGAGTAGAAGGAAGCGCGGAGAAGTCAAGAGCTCTTGCTCTCGGGAAGTACATGATTTCGGTCTTAGCCTTGTTGTAAAGGATGCCGCCCTCTGCAACGAGCGCAGGGTTATCCTCATGTACCTCAATGGTTGTTATGTTCTTACAGCCCTCGAATACCGAGCCGTCGAATTCGGTTACGGTTGCGGGAAGGCTGATGGATGTAAGCTGTGTGCAGCCGGAGAATACGAAATCACCGAATGCGATAGCTACACCGCCCTCTGCGAGGGTAACTGTGCGGATAGCTCTACAGCCGGAGAATGCGCGATCGCCTACCTTGGAGGTAGTTGCGGGAATGGAGAGAGCAGATATTCTCTCGCAATCCTTGAATGCGTAAGCGGAAATCTCCTCAATATTTGCAGTGGGTGCAAAGTAGAGATCGTTGATATTCTTACAGCCCTCGAAGGCAGATACGCCTATGGTTACTGCGCCACGGTCGGCAGTATTATCAGCGGAAGCCTCAAATCTTACGGATGTGATAGCAGCATCATTAATGAATGCGCTCTCGTCAATAACGAGATCCACATTGCGTCCACCCTCAAATACAACAGACTTAAGAGCGGTACAGCCGGTGAAGGCGTTCTTACCGATCTCGGTCATCTTGTTGTGAATGATTACGGATGTGATTCCGGTACGGCCTGCGAATGCGCCCTGGCCGATGCCAAGAACAGAAACGGGAATCTCAAGAGTGCCCGCTCTGGTTATAGGACAGTAAAGAATGGTCTGCTGAGTACCGTCGGTAAGCATTCCGTCAACCGATCCGTAATCCTGTCCGCCCTCTTCAACATTGATGTTAGCAAGAGCTACACAAGCGTCGAAGGTTTCAAGAGTGATGTTCTTTACACGGGCAGGAAGCGTGATATCGGTAAGCTTCTTTACCGAATAGAATGCGTTGGCATCGATGGTAAGAGCGTCTTCTCCACCAGCCTCAAACTCGATTGCCTCAAGCTTGGAGCAGTTGTAGAACGCCTCCTCCGCAACCTTGGTTACTTCATTGGAAATAATAACCTTTGTAACCTGGCTTGCGTTATAGAATGCCTTGTGACGAATTGTGTCAACGGTCGGAGGAACGGTGAATACACCGGCCTTACGTCTGGGGAAGAGCTCAAGGTAGGTTACATCGAGATCCTTCCTGATAAGAGCGCCCTCGTGAGACGAATATACAGCCTCGTGACCACCCTCTACCTCTCTGATCTCGATAGACTCAAGATAGTAGCAGATGTCAAGCGCACCGGTACCGATAAGGGTTACGGTGTTGGGGATGGAAATTGTCTCGAGAGAGTATTCTGCATCAACAAAGGCATTCTCAAGAATCATTGTGACGGGCTTGCCCTTGTAGGTGTCGGGAATTACAAGGTCGACAACCTGGTCAACATTCATACCGCCTGTTACAGCGTATGTGCCATCCTTGTTCTCGCGGAACTCAAGGACTCCTATTGCGAAGTAGGGATATGCGTCGATATCTCTGATGTTGGCATATGTACCGATGCTCTCACCTCTGGAGTTGGTGAGCTGGATACCTGTTCCACCTGCGCCGGTGAACCAACCAACAAACGCGCCTGCGTCGCTCTTTACAATGGGAAGAACGAAGTTCTGGTTGTAAGTAGCGTATACGATATCACCGTCGGTTGCGCCGGTTGTACCCTCGTCAACCTTCTGGGTGATCTTATACTCGTTAGCGGTCCAGTCAGCATAGAGAATAATGCTGTCCTTCTCGCCATAGAAGGCGTCGTCATACTTCTTACCGTTACCGTTTGAAGCGCTGGGAGCGTTGTACCATCCGGAGAAGGTATAGCCGGAGCGAACCGAGGTCGTGGGAAGATTAAGGATATCTCCCGCAGCAACGTAGATAGGCGCTACACCCGAGCCAAGACGGCTGTCAAAGGTAATACGGAAAATAGAAACGTTGAGATCAAATGTCTCGGTATTTGTCTCTGTGCAGTAGCTGACAGATACGGTATAGTTACCTGCTGCCTTGAAGGTAAGCGCATAGGAGCTTACATTAGTAAGGCCATCAGCAATTACCTCACCGTTAACGGAAACAGTATAGGTTCCGTCACCGATTACGGGTGCCCAGCTTACAACACCGTTTGCGTATACAAGATTACCTACAAATACATTGTAGTTAGATGTGATCTCGTCACTGTATACAGAGCTCTTATCGCCTGCGCTTGCCTTAACGCTTATAACATATGCTGCGCCGGAGGTAAGAGTAACATCGATCTCGGAAAGGTCGATGGATGTCTTATCTGTCTCGAACTCCTTCGCTCCAACCTTAACGGTGTAGAGAGTTGCGCCCTCAACAGCGGTCCAGGAAACGACAGTGCCGTTTACCTTAAGGCCTGCGGGAGCAGAAAGAGATGTCTTGGTATAAGTAACCGAAGCAGCCTCGGGAGAAAGATATCCCTTGGTTACAGGAACAACCTTAACGGTTACTTCACCTGCGGGAGCAAACTTGAACGAATAGAATGCATCCGAGGTGTATACCGTGGGAAGAGTCTTATCGCCAACAGTAACGCTTACAGAATAGTAAATCGCGTTGGCAACGGGAGTCCATACTACCGTCTCGGTAGACTCATCAACGGTTATGTCAGCAACCTTATCAAGCTTTCTCTCGCATACGAAGGTCTCGGAAACCGACTTAGCATAGCCGTTCTTGACAGCGGTAACAACGAACTCGATACCGCCCTCCTTCATATCACAGTTTACAAAGCTGAATACGGTAGACTTACCGTTATCAATCATATCGTGCTTGTGGTTTTCGTTACCGCACTTTACTGTGATGTAGTATTTGTCAGCACCAACAGAGTTGAATATCAATGTGGAGGGCTCGACTATCGTGAACAGAGAAACTCTGTCAAGAGCCTTGGCATTGTAATAACGCGTGGTGGTTTCGGAATTGTTAGCAGTGTTGTTTGCTACCGATGTAACCTCGATTACATACTCACCGGGAATATCAAAATCGAAGTTCATTGTAGTAGCGCTTACATTCTCCGAAAGAACTACATTACCGTTGGGAGCGGTAATCTTAACGGCATAAGTGGACGCATTTGCATTCGCCCAGCTAAGGCCGTTATCGGAAACGCTTACAAGAGGAGCTGCGAGCTTGTCGCCCTCAGCTACTGTCCATACTGCAAAGAGTGTGGTGTTAGCGTTAAATACGGTGTCCTCAGTGTATACGCGAGTGAGCTTGTCAGCATCCTCGAAATCACTGATCCACCATCCGCCGAAGGTGTATCCACTCTTCTCGGGGGTTGGAACATTGTAGAGCTTTCCGCCGATTGTGGTCATATCCTCGACATCTGCGCCCTCAAAGTCCACAGTGTACTCAACCTGACCAACTGTCTTAGCTACCCATTTTGCGTAAATGGTTGTGTCAGCAGTTACAACAGCTGTGTCAAATGAGTAGGGGACGGTCAGATCCTTATCGGCATACCAGCCAATAAAGAGGCTTCCCGCCTTGCTGGGATCACTGGGCTTAGCAACGGATTTACCGTTAATAACGGTCGCGCTCTTTGTTGCGCTCTCTCCGCCGTTAGCATCGAAGGTTACGGTAAAGTTAACCTCCTTCAGGAATCTGATCTCCTGATTGTTGTAGGTGAATGTAAGAACATTTCCCTCGAGCTTTGCGCTTGCCTCACCGTTGGAATCCTTGGTGAAGTCAAAGGTCAAGGTATCGCCGGAAACGGTATACTTACCTACCTTATTAACTCCGTCATTAAGAAGGAACTGATTACCGCTATGCAGATGGAGTGAATATTCACCGCTTTCCGCATCATAGTAATATCTGCCTGTTTCAGGTCCTTCAGGAATTTCAGGAGTTGCCGCACCGCCGCTTACGCCAAGCACTATAGCGACTATTATAGCCACTACAAGAGCAACCGATGTAGCGATGGTAGCTATGAACCATTTGTTCATTTGCTTCATATACATTACCTCCTAATTGTGTGTATATGGTTTTCTATTTTTGATATGAAAGCCGTGACCACGCGGATTCCATATATAAAATATTAATAATTATACGATGAATTGTTAATTTTGTCAATAGAAAAACGCGATAAAGAGACAAATGTATTTAAAAAAATACAATCTGCGCATCTTCACTTCCTTTTGCATCAACGCAGCAAATGAATAAAAACGCAGGAAAATTTTTCATTTTTGCCAAAAATGCAATAACGAAAATGCATAGAAAAAACAATGGTTTTTCATAATTTTTTACGCGAAAAAATCCCGGATTACGGCTTCAAATCTTAAAAAGCAATGCGGTTTACTTCATTATTATAAATTTCGCGCGTGTAAGGAAATAACGGGTGATACCCGTTGGTTGCCGAAAAGCGATTTTAGCCGTCCTCGCGCTTTACCGCAAAGAAGCGTTTTGCATTTTCATCTTGCAAAACTTGCAAAATCAAGCACAAGGGGCGAGCGAACCGTAATACGGCAGAATGTTCTCGCCCTTCTTCTTTCATTTGCTCCTAATCCATTAGCCAAGAGTCCCGAAATAAAAGGATATTACCTGTTCAAAGCTCAGATACACTCTCTTGCTTTCGCATAGGTTTTCAAAAAGCCGCGCTTATTAAAAATTATGAAGGTGTAGGCCTTTCCATCAAGCATATGAACGGTAGCTATGGGGAAGAAGATCCACTTCCAGGTGATCGTCCCGATTTCGGCGAAGGGCAAAACAAGATTTCTATAACGCGCTTCAACAGTGAGCTTCCCGGTTTTATAGG
Organism: Clostridia bacterium; assembly: GCA_017462445.1. The sequence goes on along the minus strand of JAFTRB010000046.1, from coordinate 7,943 downwards.
TAAGAGAGCTATCATCAACATAGAGTCCGCCGCCGAGAATGCCGTTATGGCACAGGCTGCACATAAATGCTTTTTTCATTTTATCGCCTCCCTTTTCCAACATTGTACCAAAATATTTTACGGTTGTCAACATTTGAGTTGCAATAATGTTTGCATTTTGCATTGCAAAAGAATCTTGCCTGTGCTATAATAGCGATAGTTATATTTTTAAGGAGTGAGGGACCGGCTATGACACGGAGCGAATTTGAGGAGCTTGTATTTGACCGCTACGGTGTACGGGCGGACTATCCCTTTGAGGAGGATTTTGTTACCGGGGTGTTTCGCCACAGTGATGGAAAATGGTTTGCCATTGCTATGCAGATAAGCGAAAAAAGGCTGGGACGAGACGGGAACGAGGAGAAGGCTATTGTCAACCTTAAGTGCGCGCCCGAGGTAATTGAGTCGCTTGTCGGTAACGAGCCGGGCATATATCCTGCATACCATATGAACAAAACGCATTGGCTCACGCTTGCGCTGTCGGATTGCGACGGACAGACCGTCGACTGGCTTCTTTCGGGCAGCTATGAGCTGACAAAAAGGCGGAAAAAATGCGCAAACGGTCGCAGAAAGGGGTATACGTGTGCAAAAAATTAGGACATTGGTCGGCTTATTTCTCTCTATGCTGAAGATCGGTCTTTTTACCTTTGGCGGCGGATATGCTATGATAAGCCTGTTGGAAAACGAGTTTGTTTCGAGGAAAAAATGGCTTGATGGCGAGGAATTTTTGGACCTTGTCACCATTGCCGAATCCACACCCGGCCCCATAGCAATAAACTGCTCGACCTACATTGGCTTTAGGCGAATGGGAGCTGTCGGGGCCATAGTTGCCACTCTCGGTATGTGTCTTCCCTCCTTCACAATCATATATTTAATTTCGCTTTTCTTCAATCAATTTCTCGCTATATCCTGGGTGGCTGCTGCCTTCCGCGGAATACAGGTTTGCGTGGTTTATCTCATACTGTCCGCAGGGCTTAAGATGCTGAAAAAGATGAAGAAAAGCCCGATGAACATAATTATTATGGCGATAACTCTTATAGCAGTTGTTCTGTTCTCGCTGTTTTCGGTTAGCTTCTCCTCGATTTTCTATATCCTCATATTCGGGGCTGTTGGGCTTTTGGTCTATGCAATCTCCTTTATCAGGGCTAAAGGGGAGGAAAACAAATGATTTACCTGAATCTGTTTTTGACCTTCCTTAAGATTGGGGCGGTTTCCTTTGGCGGTGGGTACGGAATGATTTCACTAATTCGTGAGGACTGCCTGGCAAACGGCTGGCTTAGCGAGGAGGAGCTACTGAATTTTATTGCGGTTGCCGAGTCCACGCCCGGTCCTATTGCGGTAAATATGGCAACCTTCGTCGGTTCCTCACAGGGTGGCATTCTCGGCTCGTTCCTTGCTACTCTCGGAGTAGTTCTTCCCTCTTTTCTTATAATTCTGCTTATCGCGTCGGTGTTTACAAGGCTTGTGAAATATGCAGGTGTTAAGGCTGTGCTTGGCGGTATTCGTCCCGCGATTATCGCGCTTATTATCGGTACTGCTCTGACGATGCTTTTGAGCCTTGGCTTTGGCATCAAGGTGATGGGAGACACTCCCTCTCCCGACTACAGGGCGCTTATAATTCTTGCTTTTATTTCCACCCTCGCCTTTACCTATAAAAAATGGAGGGGCAAGCCCCTCTCGCCTATACTCCTGATTATTATTTCCGGGGTGATGGGCGTTGCGTTTTATGGATTTTAATAAAGACCTTCCCGAGAGAAAAATGCTCGGGAAGGAGAGACTTCGCTGCATCAAGTTTTCTGGTTGCCATAGTATGCTCCGTTCGCTTTTTTATAAATTATAACGCAACTGCGTTCGTTTGTTAACTTATTTGCGTAATAATTACATCGCATTTGCGTTATATAATATAATTGAAAAACGAATTGGAGTATTGATATGGTTTATATAAACAAGAAAATACTAGCCCTTTGCGAGGAAAGAGGTTGGACATTATATCGCCTGGCGACCGAGGCCTGCATTACTCCCTCTACTCTCTCTTCCTGTATTAACAGAGATACGCCACCGAAGATTGATACGCTGGAGAGCATCTGCGAGGCTTTTGGAATTACTATATCGCAATTTTTCTTAAATAACGAGGAATATGAGGTTTTAAGCAAAAAGGAAAAGGAGCTTATAACCCTTTACCGCGCTCTCCCCGAGGGAAAGAAGAATGCCTTTTTAGATTTATTGAAAAACTAAAAAACACCGCTCTCGATGGGAGCGGTGTTTTATGTTGCTTATTTATCCTAAGCTGATGTGAAAACCATAGCTTCGGACTTGCGAATATAAAATTTTAGTGAATCAAAGCACGGGATAGCCGGCGGAGGTGTGCGCCTCGATGAGGTCATCGCACATGGAGATGATGTCATCGATAGAAAGCTCTGCCGCGGTGTGAGGATCGAGCATTGCTGCCTGGTAGATATGCTCCTTCTTGCCGGTTACGGCTGCCTCAATGGTGAGAAGCTGGGGATTGATGTTTGTCATATTCATTGCGGCGCACTGAACGGGAAGCCTGCCGACATAGGTGGGGTGAATTCCGCCACCGTCAATAAGACAAGGAACCTCGACGCAGGCGTCGGTGGGAAGGTTTGTAATCAAGCCGTTGTTAATTACATTTCCGCCAATCTTGTAGGGTGTATCGGTAACTATGGCCTCCATTATGTGGGATGCGTACTCACGGCTTCTGGTATGCTCGATGTTGCCTCCTGCCATAAGCGCATCTCTCTGCTTCTCCCAGCCTGCAATCTGGTTTACACAGCGGCGAGGATATTCGTCAAGGGGAATGTTGAAGCGCTCGATAAGCTCGGGGTACTTGGACTTGATGTAGAAGGGGTTGTACTCTGCGTTATGCTCGCTGGACTCGGTGCAGTAGTAGCCGAACTTGTCTATGTAATCAAAGCGGACCATATCTCCGTGCTTTTCGCTTGCATTCTTTGCCTTTGCGCGCTCACGGATTTCGGGATAGAGGTCATTGCCTGCCTTGTCACGGATATCGATAAGCCAGCCCATATGGTTGATACCTGCGATAAGCTCGCTACCGACTATGCTGTGATCCATTCCGAGGCTCTCAAAGAGGCGAGGTGTACATACCTGTACGCTGTGGCAGAGGCCTACGGTCTTGACGTTGGTATATCTCTGCATATAGCCCGTGAGAATTGCCATCGGGTTGGTGTAATTCAGGAAGTATGCGTTGGGGCAGACCTCCTCCATATCACGGGCGAAGTCCTTAAGAACATGAATGGTACGAAGGCCGCGGAAGATACCGCCAATGCCAAGGGTGTCAGCTATGGTCTGACGAAGGCCGTACTTCTTGGGAATTTCAAAGTCGATGATGGTGCAGGGGTCATAAAGTCCAACCTGGATAGCGTTAACAACAAAGTTTGCGCCACGGAGAGCATCCTTTCTGTTTGGAACGCCGAGGTACTTAAGAACCTTAGCTTTACCAGCGTTATACTTCTTGTTAAGAAGGTTGATCATGAGATAGGACTCCTCGAGTCTTGCGCCGTCGATGTCATAAAGAGCAATCTCAAGATCCTCGCAAAGAGAGGGGGTAAGCATAACATCGCCCAATACATTTTTTGCAAACACGGTGCTTCCCGCGCCCATAAAGGTAATCTTCATATTTTTCTCCTTTATTCCGCATATAGCGTTTTTTCAAATACAGTATAGCACGGATTTTTCTTTTTTGCTATTGATTTTTGTGGTGAATGTATGGTAAAATGTTGTATATTTGGATTTGTGAGGTTATTATGATTATCAATGTTCTCCTTGACAGTATGTCGGGCAAGGAAATCACCCCCCTCTTCATTGGCAGACAGAGGTGCGAGAGCGCTCACAGCTTTGGCCCCTTTGTCCGCGAGTATTATCTTATTCATTTTTGCCTGGGCGGTGAGGGTGTGCTGTTTAACAAACAGGGCGAGCATAAGGTGCGCGCAGGACAGCTCTTTATCATTCGTCCCGACGAGGTGACTACCTACTCCGCCGACACCGCAAATCCCTGGGACTATGTCTGGGTTGCCTTCAGCGGCAGCGGGGCGAGTTGCTTTGATAACTGCGCTCCGGTTTACGATATTCCCGGCGATCTTGGTGAGAGGCTTGCCGAGTGTGTTAACGATGAAATCAACACGGGTGAGGGTGTTCTGTCAATTCTTTATGAGCTTATCTACCGTCTTTTCCGCCTTGGGAGAGAGGACAAGGGCGAGGACAGGATAAGGAAAATCAGAAGATATATCAAATATAACTATATGCTCCCGATTACGGTTGAGAGGCTTGCGCGTGAATTTGGCTTTGAGAGAAGCTACCTTTACAGGCTTTTCCGCGAGAGGTACGGCAAGGGAGTTAAGGAATATCTCCTTTCGGTCAGAATGCAGATGGCTGACCGCTTCCTTGAGGAGGGCTACACCGTTAAGGAGTGCGCCCATCTCGTCGGCTATGAGGACGCCTTTAATTTCTCCAAGGCCTTTAAGAAATACCACGGGGTATCCCCTTCCGTAGCGAGGCGCGGAGCAAACTGATTCTCTTGTAATTTTGTTGCTATTGTGTTCGGATAATAAAAGAACCGCTTCAAGCGCGCTTGAAGCGGTCGTTTTATGTTCTTTTACTTAAGCTCGTCGGTCACAAATCTGACTATGCAAAGAATGATGCCAACCAAGCCGTAGAGATCAAGGAGGCTTCCGATTATCCACCAGACAATACCGAGAATGGGAAGGAGCGCGCCGAGCACGCCGATAACAAGACCGCCTACTGCGCAGATAACGATGAAGATTATAAGATTAATAACAAAGGAGGACACATCTCCCTGTTCAACCTTGAAGGGGAGGGGCCAAAAGGAGGGTAAACACATGCTCATCGGCCAATATGCCCGTAAGATTTCGCGCCCCTCGTTCTGGCAGCTCAACCCCCAGCGACAGCAGATTTCGGACTACACCTATCAGACGGGTAACCCGCTGCTCGACCCCTCGTTTACGCACAGCATCGACCTGACGTATGTTGCATGGTACAAATATACCCTCTCGGCCGGTGTAACGCTCCAGACGGATGAGATTCAGCAGAACTTCATGTCTGACCCGAATGACCCGAACATCATCTATATCAACCACATCAACTACAAGGACACGAAGCAGTATTATGTCAATCTGAACACCCCGTTGCAGCTCACGAAGTGGTGGGAGGCCAACGCCAACCTGACCTATGTCGCGTGGGAACAGCGTGTGACAATCGATGCCCCTGTTCGCCTGCACCATATGCTGATGACCTACGCATCGACGACCTTCACCCTGCCGGCAAAGTTCTACATCGACCTTTCGTGGAACTACCACAACCGAATCCGCATGGGTAATGCCGAAATCGGGGCGGCACACATGGTCGATGCACAGCTCAAGAAACGCTTTGGCGACCGCTTTACGCTCGTCTTCGGTGTGCGCAACCTCTTCAACTCGCAGCAGGACCTCAACGCCCGCAACGAGCAGTTTGACCGCCACTACGAACTCAGTCAGTTCTGGAGCGAACGCCAATTCCGCTTTGGCCTTACCTGGAACTTTAAGAGCGGCAAAGCCTTCCGTCAGCGCACACTGGAGAAAACGGACGAAGGAAGACTCTAATTAAGAATTAAGAAATAAGAATAAAGAATTCAACATTAGTTCAATTATTTAACATCCAGCCCAAGTATAAAAAATTCGGGAATTTCTTGGGGGGGGGATTTTTTTACTTATCTTTGGGAAATCTAACTTATGAACGCCATGAAACAACTTGTTTTTCGACTTTTACCGCTTCTCATGCTGCTGATCGGATCGGCCGCATCGGCACAAGGTCTCCGATTTCAGTACAACGGATCAAGCAACCTCACTACCGAACAAGCTAACGCTGACATCGACACGTTGATCAACATGATGGAGCGTATCCACCCCGACCTCTATGCCAATCGCTCCGAGCGGAGCTTTAAGCGCGATGTAGCCTCCTTACACAAACACTTTGCAAAGCAGGATTCGGTCAATAAATTCGACCTCTATATCGCTCTGATGGAGTTAATCGCCCCCTTCAACGAGGGGCACCTCGTTGTTGCAAACAATGCCTATAACCGAGTCGAGGGCAATGCCTATTTCCCCTTTGCGATACAAATTGACCCCACGACCCACGCGTTGGTTCTTAAAAAGAGTGCGAAGATAGACGACGTTCACTATCAAGCCGGGGATGAGATCACCCACATCAACGGCATCAAGGCACAAAAAATCATCGAGGCGATGCGTCGCCAACTTGCCACCGAGAAAGATTTTGTTCGTTACAGCCAGCTCTCCGACGGAGTTTTCAACATTCGCATGGCGTGGCTCAATCCGACGGGAGAATACACGCTGCGCCTAAAGAGCTCCCGAGGAAGAGAAACAATCAACGCCCGGGGATGGAGCGCCAAGGAGTTATCCAAAGCATTACAGCAGGAGAAAGTTGCGCCTTACAGCTATGAACTGCTCGATGACAGCACGATGCTTTTCCACTTCAATGCTTGTCAGCTGAAGGGATTCAACGACTTTGCCAAGGAAATGTTTTCGACGGCTCGTGAGCGCAACATCCGTCACCTCATTATCGATGTGCGCAGCAATGGAGGAGGCAATTCGAACACAGGCGATGAGATTTGTCGCTACATTTCAAGCAAGCCCTTCCACTGGATTAGTCACACGACCCAACGCATCTCGGAGCCCGTGCGCCAACAACGTAATCTGACGCTCCCCGACACGCTGATTCACTATCCGCCCATCACCGAGGAGCAGTTGATGCAACCCTACCCCGATTCAGTCCGTTTCAACGGGAAATGCTACCTCTTGATGAGCCATCGTACCTACTCATCGGCCGCCTCATTTGCATGGGAATTCACCCGCTTCGGAATGGGCGTGGCGATTGGTGAGGAGGTCGGCGACCCGGCTATCTCGACGGGCGATGTGATCTATCAACAGCTTCCCCACAGTCGCTTCACAGTGGGAATTCCCTACAAAATTTTCTACTCCTACGGCCTTCGCGAAGGTGAGCCGAATCGAGGAGCCTTGCCTGACATCGCAGTTCCCAAAGATCAGGCACTCGAAAGTGCGTTGAAGTTGATTCGAGAAGGCCGATGAAGGACGACTTTAGGGGAAATAAGAATTAAGAATTAAAAATTAAAAATTAAGAATTATTCAAAGGCGGCTAAAGGTAGCTAAAGGTTACTAAAGAGAAAGGGTAGCTAAAGGGTTCAATCCCCTTAGCTACCCTTAATTACCTTTAATTACCCTTAATTTCCTTTAGCGGCCTTTAACTAAAACTGCACGACCGGTGCTTGTGCCGCAGCCTCATCCGCCTCAAAATAAGCCTTCTTCTCAAAGCCGAAGATCGAAGCCACGAGGTTGGCAGGGAAGCGACGAACGGCCACATTGTAGGTCTGGGCGATCTCGTTGAACTCCTTGCGCGCCACGGCGATACGGTTCTCCGTACCCTCGAGCTGGGCCTGCAACTCCAGGAAGTTCTGGTTGGCCTTCAGGTCGGGATAGTTCTCGGCAATGGCGATCAGGCGACCCAGGGCCGAACGCACCTGCTGCTGGGCAGCCTGGTACTCGGCAATCTTCTCGGGCGTAAGCTCGTCGGCCGTCAGGTTAATCGAGGTGGCAGCCGAGCGGGCAGCAATGACCGACTCAAGGGTCTCGCTCTCGTGAGCCGCGTAGCCCTTCACGGTATTTACCAGGTTGGGAATCAGGTCGGCACGACGCTGATACTGCGTCTCGACATTCGACCATGCGGTAGCTACCGCCTCATCCTTCTCCACCAGACCGTTGTAGGTCTTGTAGCAAAAAATAGCCAGGAGCGTAGCAACGCCCAAAGCAATCATCCATTTATTCATAGCTGTTTGTATT